>NZ_KV813533.1:0-325 GCF_001813645.1 Pseudomonas sp. HMSC063H08 | reverse complement strand
GCTGGCTGTAGTAGTCGTCGTCCACCCGGTGGTTCCAGTGGTCCGCCGCGCCCTCCAGGCCCAGCGGCGGCTCGGAGAAGTCAGGCTGCTCCTGCCACTGGTTGAAGCTGTTCGGCTCGTAGGTGACGCGCTGATGGGCGTTGTTGCCGTCCACCCGCATGCCGCCATCGCGGTGGTAGACCTGGTGCGGGCAACGCGCGGCGTTCACCGGGATCTGGTGGTGGTTGACGCCCAGGCGATAGCGATGGGCGTCGCCGTAGGAGAACAGACGGCCCTGGAGCATCTTGTCCGGCGAGAAACCGATACCGGGCACCACGTTGGCCGG
>NZ_KV813532.1:0-16537 GCF_001813645.1 Pseudomonas sp. HMSC063H08 | reverse complement strand
AGATGAAGGCCATCTACTGGAACGATGACGACAAGGGCATGACCTACCGCGAGGAAGAAATTCCTGCGGAGCTCAAGGACCTGGCCGAAGAGTGGCGTTCCAGCATGGTCGAGGCTGCGGCCGAAGCCAACGAAGAGCTGATGAACAAGTACCTCGAAGAGGGCGAGCTCTCCGAAGCCGAGATCAAGGAAGGCCTGCGTCTGCGCACCCTGGCGTGCGAGATCGTTCCGGCCGTCTGCGGTTCCTCGTTCAAGAACAAGGGCGTTCCGCTGGTTCTCGATGCCGTCATCGACTACCTCCCGGCTCCGACCGAGATCCCTGCGATCAAGGGCGTCAGCCCGGACGACGAGACCGTCGAAGACGAGCGTCATGCCGACGACAACGAACCGTTCTCGTCTCTGGCGTTCAAGATCGCTACCGACCCGTTCGTCGGTACCCTGACCTTCGCCCGCGTTTACTCCGGCGTCCTGAGTTCCGGCGACTCCGTCCTGAACTCGGTGAAAGGCAAGAAAGAGCGCGTCGGTCGGATGGTGCAGATGCACGCCAACCAGCGTGAAGAGATCAAGGAAGTGCGCGCAGGCGACATCGCTGCCCTGATCGGCATGAAGGACGTCACCACTGGTGACACCCTGTGCTCGATCGAGAAGCCGATCATCCTCGAGCGCATGGACTTCCCCGAGCCGGTAATCTCGGTCGCTGTAGAGCCGAAGACCAAGGCTGACCAGGAGAAGATGGGTATCGCCCTCGGCAAGCTGGCCCAGGAAGACCCGTCGTTCCGTGTCAAGACCGACGAAGAGTCCGGTCAGACCATCATCTCCGGCATGGGCGAGCTGCACCTGGACATCATCGTCGACCGCATGAAGCGCGAGTTCGGCGTCGAGGCCAACATCGGCAAGCCGCAGGTTGCCTACCGTGAGACCATCACCAAGGACAACGTGGAGATCGAAGGCAAGTTCGTTCGCCAGTCCGGTGGTCGCGGTCAGTTCGGTCATTGCTGGATCCGTTTCTCGGCCGCGGACGTGGACGAGAAGGGCAACATCACCGAAGGCCTGGTGTTCGAGAACGAAGTCGTGGGCGGTGTGGTTCCGAAGGAATACATCCCGGCGATCCAGAAGGGTATCGAAGAGCAGATGAAGAACGGCGTCGTTGCCGGCTATCCGCTCATCGGCCTGAAGGCTACCGTTTTCGATGGTTCCTACCATGACGTCGACTCCAACGAGATGGCGTTCAAGATCGCTGCTTCCATGGCGACCAAGCAGCTGGCCCAGAAGGGCGGCGGCAAGGTGCTCGAGCCGATCATGAAGGTAGAGGTGGTGACTCCTGAGGACTACATGGGTGACGTGATGGGCGACCTGAACCGTCGTCGTGGTCTGATTCAGGGGATGGAGGACACGGTTTCCGGTAAGGTTATTCGTGCCGAGGTTCCGCTGGGTGAGATGTTCGGTTATGCGACCGACGTGCGTTCCATGTCCCAGGGTCGCGCGAGCTACTCCATGGAATTCTCCAAATACGCCGAAGCTCCGTCGAACATCGTCGAAGCGCTGGTTAAAAAACAAGGTTGATTCAGCCCTTTAAGTAAGAGGTTTACTGTCGTGGCTAAGGAAAAATTCGAACGTAACAAACCGCACGTCAACGTCGGCACCATCGGTCACGTTGACCATGGCAAGACCACTCTGACCGCTGCACTGACCAAGGTCTGCTCCGACACCTGGGGTGGTTCCGCTCGTGCTTTCGATCAGATCGACAACGCGCCGGAAGAAAAGGCCCGCGGTATCACCATCAACACCTCGCACGTTGAATACGATTCCGCTGTTCGTCACTACGCTCACGTTGACTGCCCCGGTCACGCCGACTACGTGAAGAACATGATCACCGGTGCTGCCCAGATGGACGGCGCGATCCTGGTTTGCTCGGCTGCCGACGGCCCCATGCCGCAGACCCGCGAGCACATCCTGCTGTCCCGCCAGGTAGGCGTTCCCTACATCGTCGTGTTCCTGAACAAGGCCGACATGGTCGACGACGCCGAGCTGCTGGAACTGGTCGAGATGGAAGTTCGCGATCTGCTGAACACCTACGACTTCCCGGGCGACGACACTCCGATCATCATCGGTTCCGCGCTGATGGCGCTGGAAGGCAAGGATGACAACGGCATCGGCGTAAGCGCCGTGCAGAAGCTGGTAGAGACCCTGGACTCCTACATTCCGGAGCCGGTTCGTGCCATCGACCAGCCGTTCCTGATGCCGATCGAAGACGTGTTCTCGATCTCCGGCCGCGGTACCGTGGTAACCGGTCGTGTAGAGCGCGGCATCATCAAGGTCCAGGAAGAAGTGGAAATCGTCGGCATCAAGGCGACCACCAAGACCACCTGCACCGGCGTTGAAATGTTCCGCAAGCTGCTCGACGAAGGTCGTGCTGGTGAGAACGTTGGTATCCTGCTGCGTGGCACCAAGCGTGAAGACGTAGAGCGTGGCCAGGTACTGGCCAAGCCGGGCACCATCAAGCCGCACACCAAGTTCGAGTGCGAAGTGTACGTGCTGTCCAAGGAAGAAGGTGGTCGTCACACTCCGTTCTTCAAGGGCTACCGTCCGCAGTTCTACTTCCGTACCACCGACGTGACCGGTAACTGCGAACTGCCGGAAGGCGTAGAGATGGTAATGCCGGGCGACAACATCAAGATGGTTGTCACCCTGATCGCTCCGATCGCCATGGAAGATGGCCTGCGCTTCGCGATCCGCGAAGGCGGCCGTACCGTTGGCGCCGGCGTGGTTGCCAAGATCATCGAATAATATCGGTTGATCTTCCCCTCTCAGGCCGGCATAATGGTCGGCCTGATTTTGCTTCAGGCCAGTAGCTCAATTGGCAGAGCGGCGGTCTCCAAAACCGCAGGTTGGGGGTTCGATTCCCTCCTGGCCTGCCAGATTTCCCAAGTAAATCTGGCTTTTCTTCACGAGATTCCTAACAGATGAATGCCAAGGCAGAAGCCAAAGAATCACGTTTTGATCTCTTGAAATGGCTCTTGGTTGCCGTTCTGGTTGTGGTTGCCGTTGTGGGCAATCAGTACTTTTCGGCTCAACCAATCCTGTATCGCGTTCTCGGTATTCTCGTTCTGGCGGTGATCGCTGCTTTCCTGGCTCTGCAAACGGCCAAGGGGCAGGCCTTCTTTAGTCTTGCTAAGGAAGCGCGCGTCGAGATTCGCAAGGTCGTATGGCCGAGTCGTCAAGAAACAACTCAGACCACGCTGATTGTGGTCGCGGTAGTGCTGGTAATGGCGCTGCTGCTGTGGGGGCTCGATTCCCTGCTGGGTTGGTTGGTTTCCATGATTGTAGGTTAAGGGTGCGCCGTGGCTAAGCGTTGGTACGTTGTGCATGCATACTCGGGCTACGAGAAGCATGTCATGCGCTCGCTGATCGAGCGTGTCAAGCTTGCTGGCATGGAAGAAGAGTTCGGCGAGATTCTGGTTCCCACCGAAGAAGTGGTGGAGATGCGGAACGGCCAGAAGCGCAAGAGCGAGCGCAAATTCTTCCCTGGCTATGTGCTGGTTCAGATGGAAATGAACGAAGGTACCTGGCACCTGGTGAAGGATACCCCGCGTGTCATGGGCTTCATCGGCGGGACCGCCGACAAGCCGGCTCCGATCACCGATCGTGAGGCTGATGCAATCCTGCGTCGCGTGGCCGATAGCGGCGACAAGCCCAAGCCGAAGACCCTGTTCGAGCCGGGCGAGACCGTTCGTGTCATCGATGGTCCTTTCGCCGACTTCAATGGTGTCGTCGAGGAAGTTAACTACGAGAAGAGCCGGATCCAAGTGGCCGTGCTTATCTTTGGCCGCTCTACCCCGGTGGAGCTGGAGTTCAGTCAGGTCGAAAAGGTCTAGCTGAAAACGCATCCCTCACCCCGCAGCCCAAGGCTGCGGGGTTTTGTCGTCACTGGGATAAACGCGAAAGCAACCGGGGAGCCTTCAGGCGCTTGTACCCGAATTTGGAGTAGCAAATGGCTAAGAAAATCCAGGCTTATATCAAGCTGCAAGTAAAGGCCGGTCAGGCCAACCCGTCGCCGCCGGTCGGCCCTGCCCTGGGTCAGCACGGCGTGAACATCATGGAATTCTGCAAGGCGTTCAACGCCAAGACCCAAGGCCAAGAGCCGGGCCTGCCGACTCCTGTGATCATCACTGTTTACAGCGACCGTAGCTTCACCTTCGAAACCAAGAGCACCCCGGCTGCCGTCCTGCTGAAAAAAGCAGCTGGCATCACCAGCGGCTCCGCTCGTCCGAACTCCCAGAAAGTCGGCACCGTTACCCGTGCCCAGCTGGAAGAGATCGCCAAGACCAAGCAGGCTGACCTGACCGCTGCTGATCTGGACGCTGCTGTACGTACCATCGCTGGCTCCGCGCGCAGCATGGGCCTGAACGTGGAGGGTGTGTAATGGCTAAGCTGACCAAGCGCCAGAAGGCGATTGCCGAGAAAGTAGTTGCCGGCAAGCAGTACAGCTTCGAAGAGGCCGCCAAGCTGCTGGCCGAGCTGTCCACCATCAAGTTCAAGGAGTCCGTGGACGTTGCCGTGAACCTCGGCGTCGATCCGCGTAAATCCGACCAGGTCGTTCGTGGCGCCACCGTCCTGCCGAACGGCACCGGCAAGAGCGTCCGCGTTGCCGTCTTCACCCAGGGTCCGGCTGCCGAAGCCGCTCTGGCTGCCGGCGCCGACAAGGTGGGTATGGACGAGCTGGCTGCCGAAATGAAAGGCGGCGACCTGAACTACGACGTCGTCATCGCTTCCCCGGATGCCATGCGTGTCGTCGGTCAGCTGGGCCAGATCCTCGGCCCGCGTGGTCTGATGCCGAACCCGAAAGTCGGCACCGTGACTCCGGACGTCGCTACCGCCGTGAAGAATGCCAAGGCTGGTCAGGTACGTTTCCGTACCGACAAGAACGGCATCATCCACAGCTCCGTCGGTAAGGTCGATTTCGAACCGGCCAAGCTGCAGCAGAACGTTGAAGCACTGCTGGCTGACCTGAAGCGCCTGAAGCCGTCCTCGTCGAAAGGCGTGTACGTCAAGCGCGTGACCCTGAGCACCACCATGGGTCCGGGCCTGCAGATCGACCTGGCTTCCCTGGAAGCCTAAGTGAAATTGTGCAGCGGGTTCTGCCCGCTGCACAGGTATTGGGGTCCCTGCCTGGCGGGGGCTATCCAAGACCGTAGGTGGCGCAAGCCTTAAACCACAAGCCTACGCAGATGGTGCTCCCGATTCGGTTACCGAATCAGACACCAAAACGACGTCCGGCCCCGGCTGGACGAAACGGTAACATCCAGGAGTAAACCCGTGGCAATTAAACTCGAAGACAAGAAGGCCATCGTCGCTGAAGTCAACGAGGCTGCCAAAGCTGCCCTGTCCGCTGTCGTGGCCGATGCCCGTGGCGTGACCGTAGGCGCCATGACCGGACTCCGTAAAGAGGCCCGCGAAGCTGGTGTGTACGTGAAAGTCGTACGTAACACCCTGCTCAAGCGCGCCGTTGAAGGCACCCAGTTCGACGTGCTCAACGACGTGTTCAAAGGCCCGACCCTGATCGCTTTCTCCAACGAACATCCGGGCGCTGCCGCTCGTATCTTCCGTGAGTTCGCCAAGGGTCAGGACAAGTTCGAGATCAAGGCGGCTGCCTTCGAGGGTCAGTTCCTCGCAGCCAATCAGATCGACGTACTGGCAAGCCTGCCGACCTACGACGAAGCCGTATCGCAGCTGATGAGCGTGATTCAGGGCGCTACCAGCAAGCTGGCTCGTACTCTGGCGGCCATTCGCGACCAGAAAGAAGCTGCTGCCGCCTAAGTCGGCTCGCAAGCGCTTTCAATCTTATTTGTTTAATACGATGGCCGCAGGCCGTCCCCCAATACAGGAATTAGAGTCATGGCTCTGACCAACGAAGACATCATCAACGCCGTATCCGAAATGTCCGTCATGCAAGTGGTCGAACTGATCAAGGCGATGGAAGAGAAGTTCGGCGTTACCGCTGCTGCCGCTACCGTTGCCGCTGCTGGCCCGGCTGCTGCCGCTGCCGAAGAGCAGACCGAGTTCACCATCGTCCTGGCCGAAGCTGGCGACAAGAAAGTGAACGTGATCAAGGTCGTTCGCGAACTGACCGGTCTGGGTCTGAAAGAAGCCAAGGCTGTCGTAGACGGCGCTCCGGGCGTGGTGAAGGAAGGCGCTTCGAAAGAAGAAGCCGAAGCCGCCAAGAAAGCCCTGGAAGAAGCAGGCGCCAAAGTCGAGCTCAAGTAAGCGACGACCTTGCGTCTACAGCCCGAGCGTCAAGCGAAAGGCTGATGGCTGGTGGCTTTTGCCACCGGCCTTTTTCCGTTCTGGGTGGACTCGCCTCGGGCGTTCCACCCAAGACGTGAAAGTGCCCCGAGTGGGCAATGCAGGCCAAGGGGTCTGCAAGATTTTCCGGCTGCTCCCGTCGGAGACGCCAAACAAGCAGGTGACCAAGCTGGGGAACGCTGATGGCTTACTCATACACTGAGAAAAAACGTATCCGCAAGGACTTTAGCAAGTTGCCGGACGTCATGGATGTGCCGTATTTGCTGGCCATCCAGCTGGATTCCTATCGCGAATTCCTGCAGGCTGGCGCAACCAAGGAGCAGTTCCGCGATATCGGTCTGCACGCGGCCTTCAAGTCCGTTTTCCCGATTATCAGCTATTCCGGCAATGCTGCCCTGGAATACGTCGGCTACCGTCTGGGTGAGCCGGCATTCGATGTCAAGGAGTGCGTGCTGCGCGGCGTGACCTTCGCCGTACCGCTGCGCGTGAAAGTTCGCCTGATCATCTTCGACCGCGAGTCGTCGAACAAGGCGATCAAGGACATCAAGGAACAAGAAGTCTACATGGGGGAAATCCCCCTGATGACCGAGAACGGTACCTTCATCATCAACGGTACCGAGCGTGTCATCGTCTCCCAGCTGCACCGTTCCCCGGGCGTGTTCTTCGACCACGACCGTGGCAAGACCCACAGCTCCGGCAAGCTGCTGTACTCCGCGCGGATCATTCCTTACCGCGGTTCCTGGCTGGACTTCGAGTTCGATCCGAAGGACTGCGTGTTCGTCCGTATCGACCGTCGCCGCAAGCTGCCGGCCTCGGTACTGCTGCGCGCGCTCGGCTACAGCACCGAAGAGATCCTCAACGCCTTCTACGCGACCAACGTCTTCCACATCAAGGGCGAGACCCTGAACCTGGAACTGGTCCCGCAGCGTCTGCGCGGTGAAGTCGCGAGCATCGACATCAAGGATGGCAGCGGCAAGGTGATCGTGGAGCAGGGGCGTCGTATCACTGCCCGCCACATCAACCAGCTGGAAAAGGCTGGCGTGAGCCAGCTGGAAGTGCCGTTCGACTACCTGATCGGCCGTACCATCGCCAAGGCGATCGTGCATCCGGCTACCGGCGAGATCATCGCCGAGTGCAACACCGAGCTGACCCTCGACCTCCTGGCCAAGGTGGCCAAGGCTCAGGTCGTGCGCATCGAGACTCTGTACACCAACGACATCGACTGCGGTCCGTTCATCTCCGACACCCTGAAGATCGACAACACCAGCAACCAGCTGGAAGCCCTGGTCGAAATCTACCGGATGATGCGTCCGGGCGAGCCGCCGACCAAGGAAGCTGCCGAGACCCTGTTCGGCAACCTGTTCTTCAGCGCCGAGCGTTACGACCTGTCGGCCGTGGGCCGGATGAAGTTCAACCGCCGTATCGGTCGTACCGAGATCGAAGGTCCGGGCGTCCTGAGCAAGGAAGACATCATCGATGTGCTCAAGACCCTCGTCGACATCCGTAACGGCAAGGGCATCGTCGATGACATCGACCACCTGGGCAACCGTCGCGTCCGTTGCGTCGGCGAAATGGCCGAGAACCAGTTCCGCGTGGGCCTGGTGCGCGTCGAGCGCGCGGTCAAGGAACGCCTGTCCATGGCCGAAAGCGAAGGCCTGATGCCGCAGGACCTGATCAACGCCAAGCCGGTGGCTGCCGCGATCAAGGAGTTCTTCGGTTCGAGCCAGCTGTCGCAGTTCATGGACCAGAACAACCCGCTTTCCGAGATCACCCACAAGCGCCGCGTCTCCGCGCTCGGCCCGGGCGGTCTGACCCGTGAGCGTGCGGGCTTCGAGGTTCGTGACGTACACCCGACCCACTACGGCCGCGTGTGCCCGATCGAAACCCCTGAAGGTCCGAACATCGGTCTGATCAACTCCCTGGCGACCTACGCCCGCACCAACAAGTACGGCTTCCTCGAGAGCCCGTACCGCGTGGTCAAGGACAGCCTGGTAACCGACGAGATCGTGTTCCTGTCGGCGATCGAAGAAGCCGACCACGTCATCGCCCAGGCTTCGGCGACCCTCAACGAGAAGGGTCAACTGGTGGACGAACTGGTGGCCGTGCGTCACCTGAACGAATTCACCGTGAAGGCGCCGGAAGACGTGACCCTGATGGACGTGTCGCCGAAGCAGGTCGTTTCCGTCGCTGCCTCGCTGATTCCGTTCCTCGAGCACGATGACGCCAACCGCGCACTCATGGGCTCGAACATGCAGCGTCAGGCCGTGCCGACCCTGCGTGCCGACAAGCCGCTGGTGGGTACCGGCATGGAGCGCAACGTGGCGCGCGACTCCGGCGTCTGCGTCGTGGCTCGCCGTGGCGGTGTGATCGACTCGGTCGATGCCAGCCGTGTCGTGGTTCGCGTGGCGGATGACGAGGTCGAGACCGGCGAAGCGGGTGTCGACATCTACAACCTGACCAAGTACACCCGTTCCAACCAGAACACCTGCATCAACCAGCGTCCGCTGGTGAGCAAGGGTGACGTGGTCGCGCGCGGCGACATCCTGGCCGACGGTCCGTCCACCGACATGGGCGAACTGGCCCTGGGCCAGAACATGCGCGTAGCGTTCATGCCCTGGAACGGCTTCAACTTCGAAGACTCCATCTGCCTGTCCGAGCGCGTGGTCCAGGAAGATCGTTTCACCACGATCCACATCCAGGAACTGACCTGCGTCGCTCGTGACACCAAGCTTGGCCCAGAGGAAATCACCGCGGACATCCCGAACGTGGGCGAGGCCGCGCTGAACAAGCTGGACGAAGCCGGTATCGTCTACGTCGGCGCCGAAGTGCAGGCCGGCGACATCCTGGTCGGCAAGGTCACTCCGAAAGGCGAGACCCAGTTGACTCCGGAAGAGAAGCTGCTGCGCGCGATCTTCGGTGAGAAGGCGTCCGACGTGAAGGACACCTCCCTGCGTGTGCCGACCGGCACCAAGGGTACCGTCATCGACGTTCAGGTCTTCACCCGCGACGGCGTCGAGCGCGACTCCCGCGCGCTGTCCATCGAGAAGATGCAACTCGACCAGATCCGCAAGGACCTGAACGAAGAGTTCCGCATCGTCGAAGGCGCGACCTTCGAGCGTCTGCGTGCCGCCCTGGTCGGTGCCAAGGCTGAAGGTGGCCCGGCGCTGAAGAAGGGCACGGAGATCACCGACGACTACCTCGACGGTCTCGAGCGCGGACAGTGGTTCAAGCTGCGCATGGCCGACGACGCCCTGAACGAACAGCTGGAGAAGGCCCAGGCCTACATCAGCGATCGTCGCCAGCTCCTGGACGACAAGTTCGAGGACAAGAAGCGCAAGCTGCAGCAGGGCGACGACCTGGCTCCGGGCGTGCTGAAGATCGTCAAGGTCTACCTGGCGATCAAGCGTCGCATCCAGCCGGGCGACAAGATGGCCGGCCGTCACGGTAACAAGGGTGTGGTCTCGGTGATCATGCCGGTGGAAGACATGCCGCACGATGCCAACGGCACCCCGGTCGACATCGTCCTCAACCCGCTGGGCGTACCGTCGCGTATGAACGTCGGTCAGATCCTCGAAACCCACCTGGGCCTCGCGGCCAAGGGGCTGGGCGAGAAGATCAACCGCATGCTCGAAGAGCAGCGCAAGGTCGCCGAACTGCGTAAGTTCCTGCACGAGATCTACAACGAGATCGGCGGTCGCGAGGAAAACCTCGACGAGCTGGGCGACAACGAGATCCTCGCGCTGGCCAAGAACCTGCGCGGTGGCGTACCGATGGCGACCCCGGTGTTCGATGGTGCCAAGGAACGCGAGATCAAGGCCATGCTGAAGCTGGCCGACCTGCCGGAAAGTGGCCAGATGCGTCTGTTCGACGGCCGTACCGGCAACCAGTTCGAGCGTCCGACCACCGTCGGCTACATGTACATGCTCAAGCTGAACCACCTGGTGGACGACAAGATGCACGCCCGTTCCACCGGCTCGTACAGCCTGGTTACCCAGCAGCCGCTGGGTGGTAAGGCACAGTTCGGTGGTCAGCGCTTCGGTGAGATGGAGGTGTGGGCGCTGGAAGCCTATGGCGCGGCGTACACCCTGCAGGAAATGCTGACGGTCAAGTCGGACGACGTGAACGGCCGGACCAAGATGTACAAGAACATCGTGGACGGCGATCACCGCATGGAGGCCGGCATGCCCGAGTCCTTCAACGTTCTGATCAAAGAGATCCGTTCGCTCGGCATCGACATCGAACTGGAAACCGAATAACACGTGACGCTAGACGGTGCGGCTGGTCAAGGCCGGTCGCACCGGGTCCGTGAGGAGGAAAGGCCTTGAAAGACTTGCTTAATCTGTTGAAAAACCAGGGTCAAATCGAAGAGTTCGATGCCATCCGTATTGGCCTGGCTTCGCCCGAGATGATTCGTTCCTGGTCTTTCGGCGAAGTTAAAAAGCCGGAAACCATCAACTACCGTACCTTCAAGCCGGAGCGCGACGGCCTGTTCTGCGCCAAGATCTTCGGCCCGGTGAAGGACTACGAGTGCCTGTGCGGCAAGTACAAGCGCCTCAAGCACCGCGGTGTGATCTGCGAGAAGTGCGGCGTGGAAGTCGCCCTGGCCAAGGTGCGCCGCGAGCGCATGGGCCACATCGAGCTGGCTTCGCCGGTTGCCCACATCTGGTTCCTGAAGTCGCTGCCGTCCCGTATCGGCCTGCTGCTGGACATGACCCTGCGCGATATCGAGCGCGTGCTCTATTTCGAGAGCTACGTGGTGATCGATCCGGGCATGACCACCCTGGAAAAGGGCCAGCTGCTGAACGACGAGCAATACTTCGAGGCCCTCGAAGAGTTCGGTGACGATTTCGATGCTCGCATGGGCGCCGAAGCCGTTCACGAACTGCTCAACGCCATCGACTTGGAGCACGAGATCGGCCGCCTGCGCGAAGAGATTCCGCAGACCAACTCGGAAACCAAGATCAAGAAGCTGTCCAAGCGCCTGAAGCTGATGGAAGCCTTCCAGGGCTCCGGCAACAAGCCTGAGTGGATGGTCCTGACCGTCCTGCCGGTGCTGCCGCCGGACCTGCGTCCGCTGGTTCCGCTGGATGGCGGTCGCTTCGCGACTTCCGACCTGAATGACCTGTATCGTCGGGTGATCAACCGTAACAACCGTCTGAAGCGCCTGCTCGACCTGGCCGCTCCGGACATCATCGTGCGCAACGAAAAGCGCATGCTGCAGGAAGCCGTCGACGCCCTGCTCGACAACGGCCGTCGCGGTCGCGCCATCACCGGCTCGAACAAGCGTCCGCTGAAGTCGCTGGCCGACATGATCAAGGGCAAGCAAGGTCGCTTCCGTCAGAACCTGCTCGGCAAGCGCGTGGACTACTCCGGTCGTTCCGTGATCACCGTGGGCCCGACCCTGCGCCTGCACCAGTGCGGTCTGCCGAAGAAGATGGCCCTGGAGCTGTTCAAGCCGTTCATCTTCGGCAAGCTGGAAGGTCGTGGCATGGCCACCACCATCAAGGCCGCCAAGAAAATGGTCGAGCGCGAGCTGCCCGAGGTCTGGGACGTTCTCGCCGAAGTCATCCGCGAGCATCCGGTTCTCCTGAACCGTGCGCCGACCCTGCACCGTCTGGGCATCCAGGCGTTCGAGCCGGTCCTCATCGAAGGCAAGGCGATCCAGCTGCACCCGCTGGTCTGTGCCGCGTACAACGCCGACTTCGACGGTGACCAGATGGCCGTCCACGTTCCGCTGACCCTCGAGGCCCAGCTGGAAGCGCGCGCGCTGATGATGTCCACCAACAACATCCTGTCGCCCGCCAACGGCGAGCCGATCATCGTTCCGTCGCAGGACGTGGTAATGGGTCTGTACTACATGACCCGTGAAGCGATCAACGCGAAGGGCGAGGGCATGGCCTTCGCCGACCTGCAGGAAGTCGACCGCGCCTACCGCAGCGGCCAGGCGTCCCTGCACGCTCGCGTGAAAGTGCGCATCAACGAAAAGATCAAGGGTGAAGACGGCCAACTGACCGCCAATACCCGTATCGTCGACACCACCGTCGGCCGCGCGCTGCTGTTCCAGGTCGTTCCGGCCGGCCTGCCGTTCGACGTGGTCAACCAGTCGATGAAGAAGAAGGCGATCTCCAAGCTGATCAACCACTGCTATCGCGTGGTGGGTCTGAAGGACACCGTCATCTTCGCCGACCAGCTGATGTACACCGGTTTCGCCTACTCGACCATTTCCGGCGTGTCCATCGGCGTCAACGACTTCGTCATCCCGGACGAGAAGGCGCGGATCATCAACGCCGCCACCGACGAAGTGAAGGAGATCGAGAGTCAGTACGCCTCCGGCCTGGTAACCCAGGGCGAGAAGTACAACAAGGTGATCGACCTGTGGTCGAAGGCCAACGACGAAGTGTCCAAGGCGATGATGGCCAACCTCTCGAAAGAGAAGGTCGTCGATCGCGAGGGCAAGGAAGTCGACCAGGAGTCCTTCAACTCCATGTACATGATGGCTGACTCGGGTGCGCGGGGCTCCGCGGCCCAGATCCGTCAGCTGGCAGGTATGCGTGGCCTGATGGCCAAGCCGGACGGCTCGATCATCGAGACCCCGATCACCGCGAACTTCCGTGAAGGCCTGAACGTACTCCAGTACTTCATCTCCACCCACGGTGCTCGTAAGGGTCTGGCGGATACCGCGCTGAAGACCGCGAACTCCGGTTACCTGACCCGTCGTCTGGTCGACGTGGCCCAGGATCTGGTAGTGACCGAGATCGATTGCGGTACCGAGCACGGCCTGCTGATGTCGCCGCACATCGAAGGCGGCGACGTGGTCGAACCGCTCGGCGAGCGCGTGCTCGGCCGTGTGATCGCGCGCGACGTGTTCAAGCCGGGCAGCGACGAGGTCATCGTGCCGGCCGGCACCCTGATCGACGAGAAGTGGGTCGATTTCCTCGAAGTGATGAGCGTCGACGAAGTGGTGGTGCGTTCCCCGATCACCTGCGAAACCCGTCATGGCATCTGCGCCATGTGCTACGGCCGCGACCTGGCCCGTGGCCATCGCGTCAACATCGGTGAGGCGGTCGGTGTCATCGCTGCCCAGTCCATCGGTGAGCCGGGCACCCAGCTGACCATGCGTACCTTCCACATCGGTGGTGCGGCCAGCCGGACCTCCGCGGCCGACAACGTCCAGGTGAAGAACGGCGGTACCATCCGCCTGCACAACCTGAAGCATGTGGTTCGTGCCGACGGCGCGCTGGTCGCGGTTTCCCGTTCCGGCGAACTGGCGGTTGCCGACGACTTCGGTCGCGAGCGCGAGCGCTACAAGCTGCCGTACGGTGCGGTGATCTCGGTCAAGGAAGGTGACAAGGTCGACCCGGGCGCCATCGTCGCCAAGTGGGACCCGCACACCCACCCGATCGTCACCGAGGTGGACGGTACCGTGGCCTTCGTGGGCATGGAAGAGGGCATCACCGTCAAGCGTCAGACCGACGAACTGACCGGCCTGACCAACATCGAAGTGATGGATCCGAAGGACCGTCCGGCTGCCGGCAAGGACATCCGTCCGGCCGTGAAGCTGATCGATGCCGCGGGCAAGGACCTGCTGCTGCCGGGTACCGACGTACCGGCGCAGTACTTCCTGCCGGCCAACGCCCTGGTCAACCTGACCGACGGCGCCAAGGTGAGCATCGGTGACGTTGTCGCGCGTATCCCGCAGGAAACCTCGAAGACCCGTGACATCACCGGTGGTCTGCCGCGCGTTGCCGACCTGTTCGAGGCTCGTCGTCCGAAAGAGCCTTCGATCCTGGCGGAAATCAGCGGCACCATCTCCTTCGGCAAGGAGACCAAGGGCAAGCGCCGCCTGGTCATCACGCCGAACGATGGCAGCGATCCGTACGAGGAGCTGATTCCGAAGTGGCGTCACCTGAACGTGTTCGAAGGCGAACAGGTGAACCGCGGCGAAGTCATCTCCGACGGTCCGAGCAACCCGCACGACATCCTGCGCCTGCTGGGCGTGAGCTCGCTGGCGAAGTACATCGTCAACGAGATCCAGGACGTCTACCGTCTGCAGGGCGTGAAGATCAACGACAAGCACATCGAGACCATCCTGCGTCAGATGCTGCGCAAGGTCGAAGTCAGCGAGTCCGGCGACTCCAGCTTCATCAAAGGCGACCAGGTGGAACTCACCCAGGTGCTGGAAGAGAACGAACAGCTCGGTACCGAGGACAAGTTCCCGGCCAAGTACGAGCGGGTTCTGCTGGGTATCACCAAGGCCTCCCTGTCGACCGAGTCGTTCATTTCCGCGGCGTCGTTCCAGGAGACCACCCGCGTCCTCACCGAGGCGGCGGTCACCGGCAAGCGCGACTTCCTGCGTGGTCTGAAAGAGAACGTGGTCGTGGGTCGCCTGATCCCGGCCGGTACCGGTCTGGCTTACCACAGCGAGCGCAAGCGTCAGCGCGACCTCGGCAAGCCGCAGCGTGTGAGTGCCAGCGAGGCGGAAGCCGCACTGACCGAAGCGCTGAACTCGAGCGGTAACTAAGCATCAACGACAAGCCCCGGCTATCCCGATAGCCGGGGCTTTGTCTTGACGGTGTACAAGAACCTCTTTACTATTTTGTACCCCGAAAATTGGCAGGGCGCACGCTCTGTCATTTCGTTTGTGTGTCGTAAGACAATCAGTGGAGCTATAGATGGCAACTATCAACCAGCTGGTGCGTAAGCCGCGCAAGCGCATGGTCGACAAGAGCGACGTGCCTGCGCTGCAGAACTGCCCGCAACGTCGTGGCGTATGCACCCGCGTATACACCACCACGCCGAAAAAGCCGAACTCGGCACTGCGTAAGGTATGCCGTGTACGTCTGACCAACGGTTTCGAGGTTTCCTCGTACATCGGTGGTGAAGGTCACAACCTGCAAGAGCACAGCGTAGTGCTGATCCGTGGTGGTCGTGTAAAGGACCTTCCGGGTGTGCGTTACCACACCGTGCGCGGTTCGCTGGACACCTCGGGTGTCAAAGACCGTAAGCAGGGTCGTTCGAAGTACGGCGCCAAGCGTCCGAAGTAATAGCGTTTTTATATTTATCTGAGTCGATAAGAGTAAGGTCGGGCGTAACTTGACTGTTATGGTCCCGGGCTAACCTGAAGACCGTTTGAGGGCTTATCAATGCCAAGACGTCGTGTAGCGGCCAAGCGTGAAGTGCTGGCTGATCCGAAATACGGAAGCCAGATCCTGGCCAAGTTCATGAACCACGTGATGGAAAGCGGCAAGAAAGCCGTTGCCGAGCGTATCGTTTACGGTGCGCTGGACAAGGTGAAGGAACGCGGCAAGGCCGATCCCCTGGAAACCTTCGAAAAAGCTCTCGATGCCATCGCTCCGCTGGTCGAAGTGAAGTCCCGCCGCGTAGGTGGTGCGACTTACCAGGTTCCGGTCGAAGTCCGTCCGTCCCGTCGTAATGCCCTGGCCATGCGTTGGCTGGTGGACTTCGCCCGCAAGCGTGGCGAGAAGTCCATGGCTCTGCGCCTGGCTGGCGAGCTGCTGGATGCCGCTGAAGGCAAGGGCGCAGCAGTCAAGAAGCGTGAAGACGTGCACCGTATGGCAGAGGCCAACAAGGCCTTCTCGCACTACCGGTTCTAATCGCGCTGCCCAACCCCCGAGGACCTTATTGTGGCCCGTACTACACCCATCAACCGCTACCGTAATATCGGTATCTGTGCCCACGTTGACGCGGGCAAGACCACCACCACGGAGCGGGTTCTGTTCTATACCGGCGTCAACCACAAGCTGGGCGAAGTGCATGACGGCGCTGCGACCACCGACTGGATGGTGCAGGAGCAGGAGCGCGGTATCACCATTACCTCCGCTGCCGTTACCACCTTCTGGAAGGGCTCGCGCGGTCAGTACGACAACTATCGCGTAAACGTCATCGACACCCCCGGCCACGTAGACTTCACCATCGAGGTGGAGCGTTCCCTGCGTGTGCTGGATGGCGCTGTCGTGGTGTTCTGTGGCACCTCCGGCGTAGAGCCGCAGTCGGAAACCGTATGGCGTCAGGCCAACAAGTACGGCGTACCGCGCATCGTCTACGTCAACAAGATGGACCGCCAGGGCGCGAACTTCCTGCGCGTCGTCGAGCAGATCAAGAAGCGCCTGGGTCATACCCCGGTTCCGGTCCAGCTCGCCATCGGCGCTGAAGAGAACTTCGTCGGTCAGGTCGACCTGATCAAGATGAAGGCCATCTACTGGAACGATGACGAC
>NZ_KV813531.1:425-1901 GCF_001813645.1 Pseudomonas sp. HMSC063H08 | reverse complement strand
TCGGCGTATAGGTGATAGCAGGATGCCTCCCTCTGGGAGCCAGGAGATTGATGATGAACACGCACACCAACAAAGGTTTCGCCTCCCGGATCGGTTTTGGTCTGGGTACGCTTGTGCGTTTCTGCCTGCATGATCGTCGGCCTGCAGTGCGCTGGGTCAAGCGAACCTGCCTGGTCGTGGTGCTGTTCGTTATCTTTGCTCAGAACTTTACCTGGCTGGCCAGCGCTTTCATGACTTTGATGTCGTTTGGACTGATCGGATTTGCTTTAGTAAAAGGGGATGTGAAGTTAATGTCAGCTAATCGTGATGAAGATAAGGCAAGCTTATTTGATCACGATAATGGCTACCGTGATGGTCTATCTGGCTATGGTCATTATATTAATGGTATGCGTGTCGATGAGTGAGGTTTGGCCTGATCGAACCAGGCCAAGTTCAGCATTAGTTACCTTTCTGGATGCCGCTAGATACTGTTTTTATACCTGTCTCAGCAAGGTCTCCTGCCCTTGCTCCCGCTTTGCCAACAGCGTCTGTTCCAGCTTGAAGTCCACTTAAGACAGAGCCTACGCTTATCCCTGCCCAGCCTATAGCAGTTATCCACAGCATGGGCAATATAACGAACATTGCCCCCATCACGAAGTTCAAAATTGCATCTTGAGTAGCCGTATTCAGCCCCATGACTGGGTCAAATGAAAGATGCGGTGATCCCGAACCATAGAAGGCATCAAGTATCGTGCTGTCGATATATCTGGCCAACTGAAACCAGAAGTCGACGAATATCATTGCAAAGAATACAACCGTCATCGTCATGGCAACCTTCAGTTGATAGGTGCCGATGACCAGGACCATCGGAATGCAGATGATCATGGCCATCTTCAGGAACGACATCACCATCGGCAGCGCCTGGCGGACCATATCCATCGCCGGGAAGTAGGCCAGGCTACCCATTGCTACTCCGAGGGTGCCTCCGGCACGAGCCAGTCCATTCCAGACGGTTCCGCCCACCTGCCCGCCGTAATCGGTGTAGACGTTGCCCTTGACCTGGCTGGAGGGTGAGATCACCTGGCGAATGACTGCCTCGGTTACCTCGTCCTGGTTCAGCCATTTCGCCCACTTGAGGAAGCTGGTCATCAGGTCCGGATCCACCTGGCCCTTGATCCGATCACGCAAGCCGATCCCTGAGTCAGCCCACCACTGCTTGCAGGTTGGGTAGCCGCCACCACCGCCCACCTGAGGCAGGCCGGCATCGCGGGTGGCGTTGTAGGGCCACGACTGACGGGGACTCTTCGAGTAGTCGGTGTCGTAGTACCCCGGGGTGTTCAACAGGAATCGGGAGCCGATCCAGTTCAGGTCTTGCAACGCCTTGTTGTCCTCGGCGACGGAGCCCAGGTCGGGTTGCCGCATGAACAGCCGCGCACGGGAGGGCCCGTAGCAGTCCCTGGAGAAATCAGCGATTTCTTGTGCCAGCAGCGGGTTGTT
>NZ_KV813531.1:0-325 GCF_001813645.1 Pseudomonas sp. HMSC063H08 | reverse complement strand
GCGCACTCTTGCCGGCCAGGCTGCTGAAGGAGCTCGACCAGCCGGTGTCCGCCGGTGCCGGCAGATTGTATTGGCACTGCTGGGCGCGAGTCTGGTCGAACTCGATGGTGTCGAAGCTCACGTTGACGACCGGGATCCCCGCCAGGGCGACCACGATGTAGCCGACGTAGATGTGCGTCTCGATGCGGGCCAGAGACAGCACGCCCTTGTTGCCCTCGTCGGCGCCTTCCCCGCGAACTTTCAGCCATTCGCGCATTACGATGGCCGCGAACGGCACCGCAAACAGGCCCGTGTCCGAGATCATGTTCCAGATCCCGTTGTTGAT
>NZ_KV813530.1:1051-1580 GCF_001813645.1 Pseudomonas sp. HMSC063H08 | reverse complement strand
AACGCCAACGAGGAACAGCGCAACATCAGCGTTATCGCGGCCAACGCGCGGGCCCTGAAGACCTCTTCGGGCTACGGCTCCAGCGGTACCAACCTGATCCCGAGCCTGATCGCAATCAACGGCGTGCCGAAGAACATGAGTGTCTCCTCCGGCGTCGTCTACAACGTCTACGGCGGATCGGTCACTGTCTCGTCCACCGGCATGGGCTTCTCGATCACCACCAGCAAGTTGCCCCAGGACGCCTGTATCACGCTGGCCACCAAGATCGCGAAGAACACCTTCGAGCAGACCAAGATCAACAGCGGATCCGCGATCACCGGAGAAGTGACCACCGCAGCCGCGACCCAGGCCTGCAGCAGCGACAGCAACAGCATTACCTGGACCTATAGTTCGTGAGTGTGAACCCGATCATCCAGGCTCAGTTCGTCGACCTCTACCTCGGTGAAGGCTTCGCCGACGTGAAAGGCCTGGCCGGCGCCGGCGCGCGCCGAGTCGAAGTGCCTCGCGAGTGGGAGTCGCACGCCCAGGA
>NZ_KV813530.1:0-951 GCF_001813645.1 Pseudomonas sp. HMSC063H08 | reverse complement strand
TGCAGGCAAACGCTGGAGGAGCTGCAGGATCCTGAGTTCGCCATCGTCGTCGACGGCGTTCTGCTTCGCGTCACCCTCCTCGAGGACGCTTTCAGTGGCAGCGTCTTCGTGCTGCGCCGGTCGAGCGCCCAATTGCGGGAGTTCCAAGAGATCGGCTATCCGAGCGAAGTGGTTTCCGCACTGATGGATCCGCAGTTGCAGGGCCTGGTCCTGTTCTGCGGCGAGATGGCGACCGGCAAGACCAGCTCCGCCGCCTCTCTGCTCCTGGCCCGCCTGCAGGAGTTGGGCGGGGTGGGCTGCGCCGTCGAGGACCCGCAGGAAACCAACCTCAGCGGTCAGCATGGGCTCGGCCGCTGCATCCAGGTCAGAACCTCACGGCGCTCAGGCGGATACAGCGAGGCCCTGCTGCGCACGCTGCGGGCCGGTGCCGACCTGGTGCTGATTGGCGAGATCCGCGACGAGGACACCGCCTACCAGGCCTGCAAGGCCTCTCTGACCGGCAGCTTGGTGATCGCCACCATTCACGCGAAAAGCTGTCATCAGGCGATCGAGCGCTTGGTGACGCTCGCCCAGCCACTGGCGAGAAACGCCTACGACGTGGTTGCCGAGGGCATCCAAGCTGTGATCTGCCAAGCGCTGGAGAGCGATGGCTCCTCGCGCCGCCTGACCGCCGAGCCACTGCTGTTCACCGGCGACGACGGCCCGTCCATGCGCGACAAGATCCGCCGAAAGGAGGCTCATCTGCTGCAGGACGACCAAGCTCGCCAGTCCCGGCAAAGCCTGTGGAGATAACACCATGAGGAGTAAGCGCAGCAGTGGATTCATTTCGATCGAACTGCTGATCGCCCTGGTCGTGATCGCCATCGCGACCGCCGGCGGCATATCGGTCCTGATGAGCTACCTGGACGGCCTGGACGAGCAGCACGCGGCCCAGCAGCAACAGCAGGTGGC
>NZ_KV813529.1:0-203 GCF_001813645.1 Pseudomonas sp. HMSC063H08 | reverse complement strand
TAGGTGTCGGTCTTGGTGACCCACAGTTCGACGACGCCGCCTTGGGTTGCAAACATGTTCATCGGTGTTTCTCCTTCAATTCGCCTTTTTCGGCGTGAGTTGTCCCGCTGCTGCAAATTCGGCTGTTTCGCCTTCATTCAGCGGTGTTGGGTGAAAGTGATTTGTCGGGCGATCCCTTCGGGCCGGGCTCTATTCGCTAGCGA
>NZ_KV813528.1:0-365 GCF_001813645.1 Pseudomonas sp. HMSC063H08 | reverse complement strand
CAGGCCGCCCAGCAGGCCGGTCTCGTCAGCGAACTGGCCGCGCGCCAGCAACTGCTAGACCTGCATCGGTCCACCGCCGACGAGGTAGAGCAACTTGTGCCTCGCATGGAGGAGCTGGCCAAGGCAACTGGCGATCCGGCAGCGATCGAGCGCGTGAAGGATCTCCGCCAGCAGCTCGAAAACACCCGCGTGGCCGCCGACCAGCTCACTTTGGCTCTGCGATCCGGTATCGAGAATGGCATGCAGGATGCGCTGCGCGGTCTCGCCGATGGCACCCTGTCGCTGCAGGAGGCCGCGGTATCGTTCCTGCAGGCGGTCAGCCGATCTCTGGCCGACGTTGCCGCGCAGCAGCTGGCCCAGAAGGC
>NZ_KV813527.1:0-212 GCF_001813645.1 Pseudomonas sp. HMSC063H08 | reverse complement strand
CTGATCGACTACGACGAAGTCGAGCGCCTGGCCGTGGAGCATAAGCCGAAGATGATCGTCGCCGGCTTCTCCGCCTACTCCAAGACCCTCGACTTCCCGCGCTTCCGCGCCATCGCCGACAAGGTCGGCGCCTACCTGTTCGTCGACATGGCCCACGTCGCCGGCCTGGTCGCCGCCGGCCTCTACCCGAACCCGATCCCCTTCGCCGACGT
>NZ_KV813526.1:0-298 GCF_001813645.1 Pseudomonas sp. HMSC063H08 | reverse complement strand
TGATGGACATATAGGCGGGGGTTGCCATGGATACGTTCCTTGTCGTTGAAAGTGCCCAGGCGATATGCCGGGGACATCGGTGCTAGACAAGAACCGTGCCACTAGTCTTGAAACTCTTTTCCATCAAGGCGTTATTGGGGGAAGCCAAAAACTCGCTGGCGATTCTCATGGGAAGAACACTGAAAATTGCGCAACTTTTTGCGCACCGCTTGCAAAAAGTTGCGCACTCTCTCGGAGCCCTTTGGGTATTTGTTCCCTAGCGTTCTATCCACAACGTTATCAACCAAAAAGTTGCACA
>NZ_KV813525.1:0-491 GCF_001813645.1 Pseudomonas sp. HMSC063H08 | reverse complement strand
ATGGGCAGGATCGACGAGGTGAACTGGCCGGCAGACAGCCGCGTGCAGATCAAATGCCGGCTGCTCGGTACCGAGCCGCGCACCTCGATCAGCCTCGCATGGGGCCGTGAGTGTCCGTATACGGTGTTCGATCACAACTGCCGGGCAGACCGCGAGCAATACCGCGTGCCGTTCACAGTCGAGTTGCGTGATGGCAACAGCGTGACGGGGGCCGGCAACGCGATCGGCGGCTACCCCGATGCTTGGTTCCGCGGAGGCTACGTCGAGTGGGACAGCGGCCAGGGAGTGATCGAGCAGCGTGGCATCCAGCAACACACCGGCAACCGCCTGGTCCTGGTCGGTGGCACCTCGCTGTTCGCTCCTGGTACTCGGGCTGTCGCGTTCCCCGGATGTGATCAGCTCATCCAAACCTGCAACGACAAGTTCAACAACACGGCGAACTGCGGTGCAGTGCCATTCCTTCCGGGCAAGTCGCCGTTCGACGGCGATCC
>NZ_KV813524.1:0-2947 GCF_001813645.1 Pseudomonas sp. HMSC063H08 | reverse complement strand
GAAAATTAGAGTAGAGAAAATAAATCTGTCCCTTTATGAAGGTTCTGAATAGCTTTCAGTCCTTCTTGCTCCGAAGCACTCAGGCTCTCGCAGCAAAGCTTACTCAACTATATAAGTGGTGAATCTATTTGGCTCTTCCTCCAAGTGCAACCTTCTACACTTCGGGCATCGGTACACCGTAATGGCCTTTTCATCAAGAGCTTCATATAACTGGTCAGAAGACAGCTTATCCTCGCTATCTAGCCTATCCCCCAAGCTCTCTATTGCTGACTCAGGAATTAGAGTCAACTCATAGTCTGACCATCCTTGCGAAAGGTTCATAACGTAGCCACAGGTACACGTGTACTTCGGCATAATCAGCCTCCTCCAGCAGGTCGATCAAATCGGACCAATGATCCGTCTGGTTTCTGGAAAAATATAGTTTTTATACTCTGCGCGTTAGTCTTCCCCCACATACGAGCAGCAATGGACGACATGTCAGTGCTTGGCAAGTCCGCCTGCACCAAGACTCCGCCGGCTTGATTCAACTTCTTCTCTATCGCTCGAACTATCTTTGTCGGATCAAGATTCTTCGGCGTATACACATCAATGGAACCGAGTCCATCAACATGCAAGTCCGCAGTTCGCTGCCCTTGAATACCTTTAGCTGACGCAGTGGTTTGGTGCGTAACATCGTACCCAAGACCAGATAACCCTTGTCCTGCACGTACTTCATTTGCGTCAGGTATTGCGCCGGCTTCAATCTTAATCTTCCCTGCTGTCCCAGTCGCTTTTGCGGCGAGCTTAACTGGATGGGTATAAGGCATTCCCGCCTCAGCATCCGCCAACGCCCCAATGGTAGGCAGATTAGCCTTTCCTGGGGCCACCTCTCCTTTGGGCAACTCTCCCGCCTTCAGCGCATTCATGAGCGCCTTGGCCGTTACCTTGCCAGCGGCACCGCCCATTGCCGGAACGCCGATTCCGAACGGATTGAACCCCGTCTGGTCCAGGTATGCACCGACTTCCTTCTGCCACTGTGGATTGCCGTTCCACCAGAGGTTGGCGGTCTGCTCCAGGTGCAACTGACCAGCCGTCGTCCAGTCGACAACATTTCGGCCCATCAGGAAACCGTAGGCTATATCGCTGTCACTTCCTGCCGGATTAGCTGTTTCCTGCCGGGCCACCAGCTCGTTGAGAGCCGTAGACCCCGCATCGATCTCCGCACGAATCTCCGCGCAATTACCCACAGCCACGCAGCCATTCAACCTCCGCCGGTTCTCGTCGCTACGCGCCTTGAACTCTTCCTCTACCTGACGGCAATTTCCCTGGGACTTGCATTTCTGCAAGGCATTATCCAGATCGGCCACATCCTGATGGTTGAGGAAGTTGTATTGCGTCGAGTTCTTCGCTACCCAAGCAGCGCTTTCCAGAGCTTTGCCTGTCGCATCAGGATCGCGTACCGCCGCAGCCACAACACCAACCAATTGCGACCCCATAGTGACCATGGCTTCACGGTTCTCAGGGCTCAAGCTCTTGAAGGCCTGGTCTAGCTTGGCCACCAGCGCTTCATTGGCGCCAGCCGCCGCGGCGCCCGTGGCGAAATCGCCACCGCTGACCTGCGCCGCCAGGCCACCCATCAGGGCGTGCATGGTCACCATCGAAGGATCGCCTGGCTTCAGGCTGTATTCCTGGCCGATATCGCCGACGAAGTTGAAACCTGCCGCCGCGAAACTGTTGTAGAGCGCGCTCTTCAGCGCCTCGTTCAGGCTCCCGCCCTGGCCCAAGGCCTGGCTCAGTACAGTGGATGTAGCGTTCTGCATCGCCTGATTGGCAGCGAAGCGACCAACACCAGATAGGCTGCTGAGGTCTACCGTGACCTTTCCAGTAAGCGGATCAGTCTTGGTCTGAAGAATCCCGTCGAAGTACTCAGCCGTCAGCCCCCCGGTCAGGCTCGCAATAGCAATCTGCTTCAGACTGTCGCTACTGAAGCTGTCTTTCAACACCTTCCCGAGATCGCCCTTGTTGTTGATCAGGCTGACCGCTGCCGTGCCCGACAGGCTTCCTGCCGCACCAACTCCTGCGCCCATGGCGAAGCTACTGGCACCCACTCCTGCACCACTGAGCGCTCCCGCTGCCGCCATGCCACCGATGGCTGCCGCCGCGATGGCGACAGCGATCTGCGTCGCCGGCCCCATGCCCGAGTTGCTGTACTTCCAGCTATCGTGCACCTCCTGCACCATGCGCCAGTCCACATCCCCGCGCTGCTCGGCCTCTTTCAGCCACGCCAGTTGCGGATCCGCCTGCACCATCGCGTCGATGGTCTGGCTCACGGTCTTCTGGTCGATGTGCTTGAGGTCGATCTTCAGCCCTTCCACGGCCTTGATCGCCAGATTCCCCTGGGCCACGATCTGGGTCTGGCGCACGGTTTCGTCAGTCTGGCCCTTGCCCTTCGACGACTGCCACGCCAGGTCGCCCTTGCTCTTCTCGTGGCTTTCCTGGTGCAGGTCCTTCACCGCCTCGAAGGTCACCGCGCCGCCGCTGACGATGGCCAGGTCGTTGCCCGATTCCAGCTTCGCGCCCTGGTAGGTCTGGTCGCCGCCGCTGAGCAGGGTGAGGTCGCCGCCGCTGCTGATCTGGCTGCCCACCGCCTTGACGTCGGTGACTTCGTCGCGCCGGGTTTCCTTGCGGCCGAAGTCGCCTTTCTTCTTCTTGTCGTACAGGTAGTAGTTGCTGTCGTTGGCGGCCAGCAGTTCCAGCTTGTCGCCGGCCACCAGGTAGGCCTCGTCGCCGGCGCTGGCCTGGCTCGCGATCAGGCGCAGGTCCTGTCCGGCATTGATCGCCAGGTCGCCGCCGGCGTCCACGCGGGTACCTTGCTGGGCGACCTTGTCTTCCTGGTAGGTGACCTTCCTGGTCTTGCTGTAGGCATGCTCCTCGTTCGCCGCCGCCAGGGTCACGTCGCGCCCGGCGG
>NZ_KV813523.1:0-262 GCF_001813645.1 Pseudomonas sp. HMSC063H08 | reverse complement strand
ACCATGACGCCGCCGTACTGCAGCAACGGCAGGCAGCGCTGGTAGAACGCTTTCTCCAGACGCCGGCGGCCGCTGCCCTGGTACTGCGACGCACCGGAGTGGTCCGCCACCAGGTCGCCATAAGGCGGGTTGAGCCAGAGCAGTCCGAACGACTGCCTGCTGATCATGGTGTCGAAAAGGTCACTGTGCAGCACTCGGTCAAGCAATCCTCGGGCATGGTCGGCGCGCTCGCGGTCGTACTCGACAGCGAGGGCTTGGACCT
>NZ_KV813522.1:1442-2979 GCF_001813645.1 Pseudomonas sp. HMSC063H08 | reverse complement strand
CAACCGGCTGGTGTGCCGCATAGCTGCCAGCCAAGGTCGAGGCGCTGGCCGAGCCCAGGGTGATGTCCTGGTTCAGGTCCAGAGTGGAGATGTTTGGCGTGATGCCGGCAACGATCCCCACCAGCGGCTTTGGCACCTGGAACCCCGGAAACGTCGCCATTACTCAAGTACCCGGAAGCAGTAGCCGACCCAGGCGCTGGTGCTGTCGAAATCGGTAGCGGTTCCGCGTTGGAGCAACGGATAGACGCGCCAAGTGTCGCTGCCGATCACCAGCGGATCGCCAGGCGCGAGGAAGGCCATGTTGCATATGCCAAAATCCGGCACCTCGCCGATGTACCGCGAGCGCTGCTGAGCGCCGAACGCGTAGATAGCGCAGGGCACAGCGGTGGTCGAGCTGTTCAGCTCGTTTGCGCTGGCGTCGATTAGACCGACGTCAGGATGGTACTGGTTTCTGTAGTTTCCACGGCCTGGCCCGATGACCCGCCGGGGAATGTTCGTTGTGTAGTCGAACGGCAGCCACTCGGGCGAGGGGCCGCCATCCAATCCGTCCAGGCGGAGTACGCAACCACCGTCGCTATAGCGAACGTGATAGCCGTCGAACGGATGACAGGACCAGCTCGATGTCAGCATCTGGCCTGCCTGATAGATTACGGAGCCGCATACGTACTGGCCGCCGCTGTATTCGACTCCGCGCTTGTTGAGCGAGCCAATCATCACCGGCCGGAACTGACCTGCCGCGATCTCGACGTGCAGGTGCAGATAGGCCGCCGTGGCAAACAGGTGGTAACGAGTGAACGGCCCACCGCTCAGCTGTGCGACGGTCGGTCCCTTCGACGAATAAGGGTTGTTCTGCACCGAGTTACCGGGCTGCGCGTTCCACGCCAGGCTGTTATCGAACCCCGTATTGCCCGCCATCTGGAACTGATTGGCCCCGGCACTGAATGACCAGTATCCATCCGCGTTGTGACAGAGCCACTCGGTTGCCGAAGCCCGGTCGGTGACCCAGCCAAGGGTTTCGGCGTGAACGCGCAACTTGGCGAGCAAGTCGGCCGGGTTGTTCGCTGTTCCTGTGAAATAGGCCATGTCAGTCCTTCCTGATCGCGTAGAGCCAAGGGTTACCGCTACGCCAAGCGGTTTGGAAAACGACGTGGTCCACACCGTCCTCGACGATCACGTCTTCGGCGCCGGAGTTGAGCGTCGGCACGTAGAAGGCGCCGTCGAAATCGCCCAGGTAGCGGCGTCCCTCGGTTTCGCGGGTGACGAACGACAGCGCTTTGAGCGGGAACTTCCCGAACGAATCACGCAGTTGTTTGACCACGGTGTCACTGCTTCCCGCATATCGGCCGCAGCCCAGCGGGAGGAGCGTCCGATTGCTGTAGTCGGACTCGTTGGCAGACCCTCCATCGACAGTGAAACCGAGCCAGCGCCCGGCGGGATCGCGGAGATAGCAGCTACGCTCGTAGGGGCTGCTGATGCCTCTGTGCCGGTCGCTAACGTCGGACCAGCGGGTTGCAACGTCGCCACGGTAGGAGCCCAC
>NZ_KV813522.1:852-1342 GCF_001813645.1 Pseudomonas sp. HMSC063H08 | reverse complement strand
TGCGACGGCGGACAGGGTGGCAGGATGAAGCCGGCGCCGGCCGACTCGTAGATCGTCGAGACTTTCACGACGACCCAGAAGCGTCGGCCGTTGGCGAAGAACCAGTAGGGCATCGGCTGGTTCCAGGCAAGCAGCTGTACTCGCGGGCTGTAGTTGACGAAGGCTGTCCAGAAATCGCCACCGGGCGGGATCGCCCCAGCATTGAACGCCGTGCCGCCCATCAGGCGCAGGTTGTAGTAGTCCAGGGCGGTATCGCCGTAGCTCTGAATCCCCATGTAGATGGCGTCGGTGCCGCCCAGGCCAGGGGCGCGCAGAGTCACCTGGCGTACGGCTATAGCCGTGCCGGACGCGGGGATGGTGTTGTCGAAAACCATCTCGTAGGCCTGCCCAGCCGCGACCAGGTCTGGGTTCGCGGTGAGGAACTGGACGAGGCGCTCGACCAGGTTCTGGTGGTTCGTGGCTGTGCCGAATTCGGTGGCCATCAGTTGAT
>NZ_KV813522.1:0-752 GCF_001813645.1 Pseudomonas sp. HMSC063H08 | reverse complement strand
TTCGGTGGCCATCAGTTGATTCCCAGTAGTTGTCGTGCTCGTTGAGGATCGCGGCTTAGTGTCAGCCAGAAGTTTTCCTGCCCAGCCTTACTCCAGGCGCCATCGACGATCCGTTGCGGATCGTCATAGACGTGGAGGTTCACGCTGTTTTTCAGGGTGGTTCCGAGGTTTTTCGCAGGCTCTTGTAGGCGCGAAGCAGCCAGGCCCGGAGCAGGCATTGCGGGTGCGGGAATGCTGGCTATGCCGCCCGTCGCGTGCCGCACAGCGCCGGACCAGTCATGTAGCGCCGCCCAACCACGCTTGTTGATGTCCAGGAGCAGCGGGGTCATGCCCGGCTGGGTTGCGGCCGCGGCCCTGATGACGACTTCCTGATTCGAAAGCCAGGCTGGGATGCTGTCGCTTGTTGGAGTCCCGGGGCCGCGGACCTGGCCGCCCTCGGCGAACCCGAACATGCTTGTGATCGAGGACCACCACCCGCTACCACCGGCAGCCGCACCTGCCGCACCTGCCGCACCGGCACCACTGGCAGCGGCACCAGCACCTGCGAGCCCATTCGCGGCCGCAAGACTGGCTGCTGCTCCCTGAATGGCAGCCGCACCAGCCACCAGAGTTCCGCCTGCGGTGGAAAGCGCTCCTGCGGCGGAGGTGACAGCAGCAGCTCCCGTCACCATGCTGGTGTCCTTTTCACCCTGACCAAACAGGCTCATGAGCCCAGCAGTGGCCTTCTGGGCCAGCTGCTGCGCGGCAACGTC
>NZ_KV813521.1:0-54904 GCF_001813645.1 Pseudomonas sp. HMSC063H08 | reverse complement strand
ACGATCACTTCCTGGCCGATCCGCGGGATCTGGATCGAGCCCCAGTTCTTCCCCGCCCAGGCCTGCGAGACGCGCATCCAGCAGGAGCTGTTCTCGTTGGACTGGTCGTGGCGGTCCCAGTGGAAATGCACCTTGACCCGGCCGTACTGGTCGGTCCAGATCTCCTCGCCCTTGGGCCCGACCACCACCGCGGTCTGCGGGCCGCGCACCACCGGCACCGGGGTCGACGGCAAGGGGCGGAAAGCCTGGCCGGCGTCGATACAGTCCAGCTCGCTCTCGAACTGCGCGCCGCCCCCGCCATTACCGGTCTCGTAGAGTTCCTGGACTACCCGGTACTCGGCGCCAACCACCAGGTATTCGCGGTTCTGGTCCAGGCGCGGGTAGTTGCTCAGGTGGAACAGATGGCCCGCCCCGATACCCCTGGCGCATCCCCGCAGGCGAACTCGCTCGTACTGGGTCTGGATCGCCTCGATGCGGGTCCGTGCATAGTGTTCGCCGTCCTGGCTCTGCACATACTCGCCAGGGTAGTCGTAGAGCGGGTAGTCGGCCGCGGCATGGGCGCGCCCGACATTGGAGCGCACTTCCAGGCGGGTGCCGGGACGCTGGAAGTCGTAGTCGTTGAGGCTCAGCGAGCCGGGCTGGACCTCGCGCGCCATGTGCCAGTCGAAGAAGTGGTCGCGCTCGCGATGGCCGAGGCTCGGCGGGTAATAGGGCACGCTGGTGTAGCCGGCCGGGCTGTGGTGCGCGCCGTAGGCATCGGAGAGCACCAGGATGTGACGCTTCTTTTCGTGGCGGAACCAGTAGTAGATGCCTTCCTGCTCCATCAGCCGGCTGACGAAATCGAAGCTGGTCTCGCGGTATTGCACACAGTATTCCCACTCGCGGTAGGAGCGGCTCAGGGCGTCCTCGAAGTCGGAGAAGCCGAGGTCGCGGAACACCTGCTTGATGATGTCCGGGACCTTCTGGTTCTGGAAGATGCGGCAGTCGGAGGTGCGCGTCAGCAGCCACAGCCAGGGCCGCAGGGTGACCTGGTAGCTGGCGAACTGGCCAGCGCCGGCGCCCTGGCTACAGCGCGCGACGATGCCGTGGAAATACCGCCGGCTGCCGCCGGGGAGTTCCAGCGCGAGGCTCATCGGCTTGCCCAACAGGGCATCCAGAGGCAAGGCGGGATTGCTCGAGACCAGTTCGAGCTCGTGGCTGAACAGCCGGCCCAGCTCTTCGCGACCCTCCAGCCGTTGCAGTTGCAGGACCTCGGGTCCCAGCGGGGAGTCCACGTGTACCAGGCGGGTGTGTTGGGAGAACAGCATGGGGAATCTTCCTTGATAGTCACCTGCGGCGGGCGGCCCGAACAACGCGCCAGCAGCGCGCCAGATGATCGTACAACCCCGTGCCGTCGCGAAAGGCTGGCCAATAGCCACGACACTCCTGCCCGCCTCCTGCGGACCCGCCGACCCTAAGCCAGAACCAAAGCCGAAGCAACGACGGCTTTGTCGAAAAGTATTTCCGCTCCGAGCACGCTGCGGCGCATTAGCCCATTGCCCGATACCCGGCAAAAATGAGATATTCACGAACGTGAATCATTCTCATATTTCAATCCCATCTCCCCGCCTGCTGCTGGTCGAAGACGACCCACGCCTACGCGAGGATCTCGACGCGCATTTCCGCCGGCGCGGCTTCCGCGTAACCGTCTGCGGCGATGGCTCGCACGGACTGGAAGCCGCCGGGCGCGAAGCGTTCGACCTGGTGTTGCTGGACATCATGCTACCCGGCCTCGACGGCCTGGCCCTGCTGGAGTCGCTGCGCCGCGAGCAGGCCACGCCGGTGATGCTGATGTCGGCCCTGGGCGCCGAACAGGATCGCATCAGCGGCTTCACCCGCGGCGCCGACGACTACCTGCCGAAGCCGTTCAGCCTGGCCGAGCTGGATGCCCGCACCGACGCCCTGCTGCGCCGTGTACGACTGGACCGCCTGCCGTCGGCGCAGCGGCGGGATACCCGGCTGGTGTTCGACGACCAGGCCCAGGATGTGCTCCACCAGGGCCTTCCGGCAGGGCTGACGCCATCCGAATACCGCCTCCTGGCGACGCTCCGCGAACACGCTGGCGAGGCGCTGAGCAAGCCGTTCCTCTACCGGAGCGTGCTGCACCGCAGCTACACGCGCCTCGACCGCGGTCTCGACGTGCACGTCTGTAACCTGCGGCGCAAGCTCGCCGCGGTCGCCGTCCGTCACCTGCAGATCCAGGCGGTGCGCGGCCAGGGCTACCTGCTGGTGGAGACGGAACACCCCTGATGCGCAGGCACCCGCTGTTATGGAAACTGGCGCTGCTGCAGGTCGGCTTCTGCCTGCTGCTGACCTGGCTGATCTACACCTGGGGCCTGTCGGTGGAGCGCAGCACCTACTTCCTCGCCCCGGCCGACCGCCACTACCTGGCGGATTACGCGCGGCAGGCGGAGGATGCCTGGCGCAGCGAGGGCGCCGCGGGCGCCGAACGCTTCCGCAAGGAACTGTCGGCGAAGGAAGATACCTGGGTGGCGCTGGTCGGACCGCACCTGGAAAGCCTCGGCAGCACGCCGCTAAGCGCCGAGGAGTCGAGCCACCTGACCTTCATGCGCAAGCTCGACTGGCCGATGAGCCGACGCCTGCAGGACGAACTGCCGTACGTCAGCATCGAGTTCCCCGGACATCCCGAGCAGGGCCGGCTGGTAATCCAGTTACCGGAGCGCCTGCTGCCCGGCGGACTGACCCCCTGGACCCACCTGGTCACCCACGGCATAGTCCCGACCCTGCTGGCCGCCCTGCTCGGCCTGCTGCTCTATCGCCACCTGGTGGTGCCGCTGAACCGCTTGCGCGATCGCGCCGACGCCCTGCGCGCCGACGAACTGGAAAGCACTCCCCTCGCCGCACCGCTGGCGGCCCGCCGCGACGAACTGGGCGAGCTGGCCCAGGCCCTGGAGCACATGGCCGAGCGCCTGCGCCTGAGTCTCGCCCAGCAGCGCCTGCTGCTGCGCACCCTGTCCCACGAACTGCGCACGCCGCTGGCGCGCCTGCGCATCGCCCACGACAGCGAGCTACCGCCGGAACAGTTGCGCCAGCGCCTGGATCGCGAAATCGGCGACATGCAACGACTGCTGGAAGACACCCTCGACCTCGCCTGGATGGACACCGAGCGCCCGCAACTGCCCACCGAGCCGGTGCTGGCGCTGTCGGTGTGGGAAGCGCTGCGCGATGACGCCTGTTTCGAAAGCGGCTGGGACCCGGCGCGGCTACCCTGCCGCTTGGGCGTCGACTGTCGCGTCGAGGTCCACCTGGACAGCCTGGCCCAGGCCATGGAGAACCTCCTGCGCAACGCCATCCGTCACTCGCCCGAGAACGGCACGGTCAGCCTCGACGGCGAGCGCGAGGGCGACTTCTGGCACCTGCGCCTGCAGGACCAGGGCCCTGGCGTGGCGGAAGACCAGTTGGAACGCATCTTCCTCCCCTACCAGCGCCTGGACGATAGCGCCGGCGAAGGTTTCGGCCTCGGCCTGGCGATCGCCCGGCGCGCCATCGAGCTACAGGGCGGCCGGCTCTGGGCCAGCAACGGCAAGCCCGGATTGTGCCTGCACCTGTGGCTGCCGGCGGCCGCCTGAGGGCGAAGTGTTTAGAAAGTTAATGCGCTTTACTCTCAAATAACAATCAATATCATTCGTGATCTCTTGCATTTCGCTGCATTGCCCGGAGATCACCGATGTCCTCACGCGCCCTTCCCGCCGTTCCCTTCCTGCTGCTGTCCAGTTGCCTGCTCGCCAACGCCGTACACGCCGCCGGCCAGGGCGACGGCTCCGTCATCGAGCTGGGCGAGCAGACCGTGGTCGCCACCGCCCAGGAGGAAACCAAGCAGGCGCCGGGGGTTTCCATCATCACCGCCGAGGACATCGCCAAGCGACCGCCGAGCAACGACCTGTCGCAGATCATCCGGACCATGCCGGGGGTCAACCTGACCGGCAACAGCTCCAGCGGCCAGCGTGGCAACAACCGGCAGATCGACATCCGCGGCATGGGGCCGGAGAACACCCTGATCCTGGTCGACGGCAAGCCGGTCAGCTCGCGCAACTCGGTGCGCTACGGCTGGCGCGGCGAGCGCGACAGCCGCGGCGATACCAACTGGGTGCCGGCCGACCAGGTCGAGCGCATCGAAGTGATCCGCGGCCCGGCGGCGGCGCGCTACGGCAACGGCGCGGCGGGCGGCGTGGTGAACATCATCACCAAGCAGGCCGGCGCGGAAACCCACGGTAATCTCAGCGTCTACAGCAATTTCCCGCAACACAAGGCCGAAGGCGCCAGCGAACGGATGAGCTTCGGTCTCAACGGGCCGCTCACGGAAAACCTCAGCTACCGCGTCTACGGCAACATCGCCAAGACCGACTCGGACGACTGGGACATCAACGCCGGCCACGAATCCAACCGCACCGGCAAGCAGGCCGGCACCCTCCCCGCCGGTCGCGAAGGCGTGCGCAACAAGGACATCGACGGGCTGCTCAGCTGGCGCCTGACGCCCGAGCAGACCCTCGAGTTCGAGGCCGGCTTCAGCCGCCAGGGCAACATCTACACCGGCGACACGCAGAACACCAACAGCAACAACTACGTGAAGCAGATGCTCGGCCACGAGACCAACCGCATGTACCGCGAGACCTACTCGGTCACCCATCGCGGCGAATGGGACTTCGGCAGCTCGCTGGCCTACCTGCAGTACGAGAAGACCCGCAACAGCCGGATCAACGAAGGCCTGGCCGGCGGCACCGAAGGCATCTTCGACCCCAACAACGCCGGCTTCTACACCGCCACCCTGCGCGACCTGACCGCCCACGGCGAGGTCAACCTGCCGCTGCACCTGGGCTACGAGCAGACCCTGACCCTCGGCAGCGAGTGGACCGAGCAGAAGCTCGACGACCCCAGCTCCAACACCCAGAACACCGAAGAAGGCGGCTCGATCCCCGGTCTCGCCGGAAAGAACCGCAGCAGCAGTTCCTCGGCGCGGATTTTCTCGCTGTTCGCCGAGGACAACATCGAGCTGATGCCCGGCACCATGCTCACCCCAGGCCTGCGCTGGGACCACCACGACATCGTCGGCGACAACTGGAGCCCATCGCTGAACCTGTCCCACGCGCTCACCGAGCGGGTCACCCTGAAGGCCGGTATCGCCCGCGCCTACAAGGCCCCCAACCTGTACCAGCTGAACCCCGACTACCTGCTCTACAGCCGTGGCCAGGGTTGCTACGGGCAAAGCACCAGTTGCTACCTGCGCGGCAACGACGGCCTCAAGGCCGAGACCAGCGTGAACAAGGAACTGGGCATCGAGTACAGCCACAACGGCCTGGTAGCGGGGCTGACCTACTTTCGCAACGACTACAAGAACAAGATCGAATCCGGCCTGTCACCGATCGACCACGCCAGCGGCGGCAAGGGCGACTACGCCAACGCGGCGATCTACCAGTGGGAGAACGTGCCCAAGGCGGTGGTCGAGGGCCTCGAAGGCACCCTGACCCTGCCCCTGGCCGACGGCCTGAAGTGGAGCAACAACTTCACCTACATGCTGCAATCGAAGAACAAGGAAACCGGCGACGTGCTCTCGGTGACGCCGCGCTACACCCTCAACTCGATGCTCGACTGGCAGGCCACCGACGACCTCTCGCTGCAAGCCACGGTCACCTGGTACGGCAAGCAGAAGCCGAAGAAATACGACTATCACGGCGACCGTGTCACCGGCAGCGCCAACGACCAGCTCTCGCCCTACGCCATCGCCGGCCTCGGCGGCACCTATCGGTTGAGCAAGAACCTGAGCCTCGGCGCCGGCGTCGACAACCTGTTCGACAAGCGCCTGTTCCGCGCCGGCAATGCCCAGGGCGTGGTCGGCATCGACGGGGCCGGCGCGGCGACCTACAACGAGCCCGGACGGACCTTCTATACCAGCCTGACCGCGTCGTTCTGAGCCATAACGAGAAAGCCTGATGAGAACCTCCCTGCTCGTCGCCGCCCTGGGCCTCGCCCTGGCGGCGGCCCTGCCCGGCGGCGCGCCGCTGGCGCAACCGGACCCCGAGGCGACCATGGACCGCAGCCTGCTGCAACGCCAGGACCTGCCCTATCGCTTCAGCGCCGTGGACCTGGACTCCGTCGATGGCCAGCGGCATTACCGGCTGTGGCTCGGCCGACCGCTGCAGGCACCGCCCGCCGCCGGCTACCCGGTGGTCTGGATGCTCGACGGCAACGCCGCCGTCGGCGCCCTCGACGCGTCCACCCTGAGACGCCTGGCCGACGGCGACGCACCGCTGCTGGTCGCCATCGGCTACCGCACGCCGCTGCGCATCGACCGCGCCGGGCGTACCTTCGACTACACCCCCGCGAGTCCCGGCCAGGCCGATCAGCGCGACCCACTCAACGGCCTGCCCAGCGGCGGCGCCGACGCCTTCCTCGACCTGCTGCGCGACGGCATGCGCCCGGCCGTGGCGGCGCAGGCGCCCCTGGACACTGCGCGACAAACCCTCTGGGGACACTCCTACGGCGGCTTGCTGGTGCTCCACGCACTGTTCACCCGTCCCGGCGAGTTCGCCCGCTACGCCGCGGCCAGCCCGTCGCTGTGGTGGCGCGACGGGGCGATCCTCGGCGAGCGAGCGGGGCTCGAACAGCGCCTGCGCGGAAAGCGCGCGGAACTCCTGCTCTGGCGCGGCAGCGCCGAACCGGCCAGCCCGCGCGGCTCGCTGAAAGCCGAGCCGGGCCAGGCGATGGCGCGGCTGGTAGATGACCTGCGCCGGGTTGCCGGGCTCACGCTGGACTTCCAGCCGCTCGACGGCCTGGGTCATGGCGAAACGCTGGGGGCCTCGTTGCGCCTTCTGCTCGCCCGTCCGGCGGTGGAACGCCAGCGCTGAAGGCGCACGCTCCCAAGAGAACCGAGGCAACGGCGGATAACCGCTTCGCGGTTATTCGCCCTACCGGAGGCCAGACATCCGCGCGCCGCGACATCCCTCTACGCTGCACGGCATCCTCTCCCGCCTGCGGGAGAGGGTTGGGGTGAGGGAAAATCGCCCTACGCCACCACCGGAATCAGCGGGTCGGCCGCCGCCAGCGCCACGGCGCGGTCCGCCGCCGGCGGGTAGATCCACACGCCATTGATCTCGGTCTTGATCTTCTTGCCCTCCTCGCGCACGAACCGTACCTGGCGGTCCCAGCCCTCGGTGAACACCGCGCCCCAGCCGCCGAGGTCGAGACAGGTCACGTACTTCACCTGGCTGTAGGGAATCGGCTCGACGCCGAGCAGGTCGGCGGCCACGTTATTGCCGGCCGAGCGACCCAGAGCGATGGCGTGCTGGCAGGTCATCAGGGCATGGTTGCCGAGGTCGTCGGTAGCCGCGCGGGCCACGTCGCCGGTGGCGTAGACATCGTCGAGACCGAGCACCTTGAGGTTGCGGTCGACATGCAGGCGACCCTGGGCATCGCGCTCGCCCGGAATCTGCCCGGTCAGGGTGCTGGCCCGCACGCCCACGGTCCAGACCACGGTCTTCGCCTCGATCCGCTGGCCGTCGTCGAGCGTCACGCCCTCGGCATCCACCGCCGCCACCGAACGCCCCAGGCACCACTCCACGCCCAGTTCCGCCGAGGCCTCGGCGATCAAGCCGCTCAGGTCCGCGCCCATCGATGCGCCGATGGCGGCGCCGCGGTCGACCACGATCACTCGCAGCGCCGCTTTCTCGCCGAGGATCGCCCGCAGGCGCGCCGGCATCTCGGTGGCGGTCTCGATGCCGGTGAAGCCGCCGCCGGCGACCACCACGGTGTTGCGTGCCGGCGAATCCGGCAAGTCGCGCAGGGCATGCAGGTGTGCCTCCAGGCGCAGGGCGTCTTCCAACTGGTCGACATCGAAGGCAGCGTCGATGCCGACGACACTCGCCGGACGCCACACGCCGCTGCCGGCCGCCAGCACCAGGCGGTCGTAGTCCAGTTGCGCCAGCGTGCCCTCGGCATCGCGGTACTCCACCCACTTGCCGGCCACGTCGATGCGCTGCGCGCTGCCCTGCACGAAACGCACGCCGACCGCGGCGAACAATTCGCCCAGCGGCGCCGCCATGCGCTGCACGTCAGGCTCGTAGAAACGCGGGCGGATGCGCAGCTCGGGCTGCGGCGCGAGCACCGCGACCTCGACGTCGTCGCGGCCCTGGCGGTCGAGCTGGCGGACTGCGCTCAGCGCGCTCCACATGCCGGCGAATCCGGCACCGACGATCAGGATACGTTGTTTCATTGGGGGCTCCTGGAGGGAAAGGACGGGATGTCCGGAGAAAGGCCTCTCCGTAACTACGACTATATTTGTCGTAGTTACGGAGATCAATCCCCGAAAAGCGCTCCGACAGGCAACCGCCCCTCGCCGTGAAAGAGAGGGAAAGACGGCGAAAACATACGGAAATAAGCCGAGATAGAGCGCTTCAAGGCGGAAGACAGCGGACGACCTGTCCTTGTGAGCGACCTGAAAACCGCGCAGAATATTGCGAATATTTCTGTCGGAGTTAGTGATGGCTCTCTATAGCGCCGGCGTCGAATACGGCATCCACTGCCTGTTGTTCCTCGCCGACGAGAAAGGCGACAGCCGCGAGTCCAGCGTGCGCACCCTCGCCGAGTTGCAGGGCGTGCCGCCGGAACTGCTGGCCAAGGTCTTCACCCGCCTGGCCAAGGCCGGCCTGGTGGCTGCCACCGAAGGCGTGCGCGGCGGCTTCCGCCTGGCGCGGCCGGCCAACGAAATCAGCGTGCTCGACGTGGTCCGCGCCATCGACGGCGACAAATCGATCTTCGAATGCCGCGAGGTCCGCGAGCGCTGCGCGATCTTCGAAGGCAACCCGCCTTCCTGGGCGACCCGCAACACCTGCTCGATCCACGCGGTGATGCTCACCGCGCAGAAGCGCATGGAAGAAGCGCTGGCCCAGCAGACCATCCTCGACCTGGTACGCCGGGTGGGGCGTATCGCGCCGCCGGAGTTCGGCGAAGAAGTGCTGCGCTGGATGGATGCCAGCCGGGAAGGACGCGGCGGCTCCCGCGACTAGCCCTGGCGCATACGGAGCGGCGCCGCAAGCCCGTTTCGCGGAAAACACCATTGTCGACTGCGGTGCTAATCGCGCCGGCGTTTCTCCCTACCCTATCGCCAGAGGCCGCCGCAGAGCGGCCGCCGGCCCACTGCAATGGCCCGTGACCAACTTGCGTGATAGGTGAACGATGGAACCTGGCAGCTACCAACTGACCATGAGCGTGCTCATGACCCCCGACAAGGCGAACTTCTCCGGCAACGTCCACGGCGGCGCGCTGCTCAAGCTCCTCGACGAAGTGGCCTTCGCCTGCGCCAAGCGCTACGCCGGACGCTACGTGGTGACCCTGTCGGTGGATCAGGTGATCTTCCGCGAGCCGATCCATGTCGGCGAACTGGTGACCTTCCTCGCCTCGGTGAACTACACCGGGCGCACTTCGATGGAGGTCGGGGTGAAGGTGATGACCGAGAACATCCACGAGCGCACCGTGCGCCATACCAACAGTTGCTTCTTCACCATGGTGGCGATGGACGACCAGCGCCGGCCGGTGGCGGTGCGTCCACTGGAACCGGAGACCGCGATCGAGAAACGCCGCTACGCCCAGGCCCTGGCCCGGCGCGAGCAGCGCAAGCTGATGGAACTGCGCTACCAGGAGATCCGCGAACAGGTGGATCACGCGATGCCGGCCTGAACACCGCCCGGCCCGCGGGCCGGGTTCTCAGCCCTCGCCGACCAGGCTTTCGAACGCCTCTTCCAGCACGCTGGCGCTGCCGGGGCGAACCACCCGCGCTACCTCCCGGCCGTCGCGAAGAAAGACGAAGGTCGGCCACAGCTTGACCTGGAACGAGCGCCCCAGGCGGCGCCCGGGACCGTCCTCGACCTTCAGGTGGCCGACCTCCGGATAGTCGCCGAATACTTCCGCCAGCAGCGGCTGGGCGGCCTGGCAATGGCCGCACCAGTCGGTACCGAACTCCACCAGCGTCGGACCGGCGAGCCGGTCCAGTTCGTCGCGCGCCGGTGCCTCGGCGCTGTATCGGGTCTTCATACGCTGCTTCTCCATGAACTTGGCTGACAGGACGGCAGACTCCCGCGGCGGCGCCAGGTTCGACCCGCGCGACGATGGACTCAGCGTTTCCGCACGCGCGCCATGCAGCGCTGGTAGCGTTCGTCGACGCGCTTAGCGAACCAGGCGGTGGTCAGCTTGCGGGTGATCTTCGGGCTCTCCAGGGCGATCCCCGGCAGCACGGCGCGGGGCAGCGTCTTGCCGGTGGCGCTTTCAGCCAGGGCGAAGACCTTGCGGTACAGCGCGCTGTCGGCGAACTCCGGGCTGTCGCCCTGCTCCAGCGCCCGGCGGATCGCCGCGTCGCTCATGTCCAGGCGCTTGCCGAGGCTGCGCACGGCCAGTTCGGTGGAGCCCGGCGTGCGCGTGCCGTAGCGGATCAGATCGCCATCCAGCGCCAGCGGAATCCCCGAGACGCGACTCACCGCGCTCTGGAACGCGGCGTTGCGACTGGCATACCAGCCGGCGTTGAAGTCGGCGAAGCGGTACAGCGGCGCCGGGTAGTCCGCCGGATAGCCAAGCAGGTGGGCGATGCCGAAATACATGCCGCCGCGTCGGCTGAACACCTCGCGGCGGATGCTGCCGTCCAGCGGATAGGGATAGCCGTCCGCGTGCTGCTCGGCGAAAGCGATGCTGACCTGCATCGGCCCGCCGGTGTGTACCGGGTTGAAGCCGCCGAACAGCTTGCCGCCCATGGGCACGATGGCGATGAAATCGTCGAATGTCTCGCTCAGTTCCTTCTCCGTGCGCGCCGCGGCCAGGCGCTGGCTGTAGGTGCGGCCATCGGGCGACTTGATATTCAGCGCCGAGCTGACCAGGAACGCCGGCACGTGCAGCTTGCCGGCACGACGCTCGACCTCGCGGGTGGCGATCCTGCCCAGGCCGGCCACCGGCGGGTCGACCTGGTAGGTGGACTCCTGCTCGGTCACCGCCAGCACCGCACAAAGATTCTCGTCGCTGGGGTAGATCTGCTGGGCGGAAAAGGCCGCGTAGATATCGCTGGCCCACCCTTGGCGATCGCGCACCGTGGCCGGCATCAGGCGGACGATCTTCGCCCGTACTTCGTCGGGGTTGGGCGGCGGCGGCTCCGCCGACCGCGAACTGCACCCGGCCAGCGCCAGGAGCATGAGCAACCCCGTTACGCCGCGACCCTGGCGTACTGCTTTCATCTGCGATTCCCTGTTCCGTTGCGAAGTGGGCGGCCGGTGGCGACCGCCGAAGCCAGGGCATTCTAGCCGAGCATCCGGCGGCTTCCGTACCGTCCGTCACGCACGGTCGCGGTTCAGAGCGCTGCGTCGGTGCGCTGCCGCTTGACCCGACGCCAGGTCGAGGGCGAGGCGCCGGCCAGCCGGAGAAAGATCCGCGAGAAATGCGGCTGGTCGGAAAAGCCGCAGGCGACGCCGATCTGCGAAAGCGGTTCGTCGCTGCCCAGCATCAGCTCCTTGGCCCGGTCGACGCGCATGCGCATCAGCCATTCGTGGGGCGAAACACCGGTGCTGCACTTGAAGGCCTTGGTGAAATAGCTGCGCGAGAGCCCGCACTCCTCGGCCAGGCGCGCCACCGATACGCCCTCGGCCAGATGCCCGGCGATCAGCTCCTTGGCCCTGCGCAATTGCCAGGGCGCCAGGCCCTTGCCGGTGCAGACCGGGACCTGGGTCGAAGCGAAGCGATCCTGAACGTGGGTCAACAGCGCCAGCATGACCTGTTCGATGAACAGTTCGTTGCGCTCGCCCGCCCTGGCGAAGCTGGGCAGCAGCGCCAGCGCCAGGTGATAGACCACCGGATCGTCGACACCGATGATCCGCTCCGGCTCGGCGGACGCGCGTTGCCCTTCTTCGTAGAGAAACTCCTTTATCGAAGCGCGCGGCAACATGAAGCGGACATTGTCGTAAGTTGTCCGGTGCTGGCACTTTATTTCATCGCCAAGATAGGCGATGGAGATACTTTTCCGTGGATGTCCGCCATCGAAAACCAGTTTGTTTCCATTCCAGAGACGATGGGAATTGAAATCGCGCAACTGCACGATGACGGAAAACGAATCGGCACAAGGAATATGGATCACCTTGTCCGGATCGGGAGTCGCCTCACTATTGCGAATCAAGGCGTACCCTTCTCCCCTTATGATGTTCCCTGGCGTGGATTGGTCGCCCTTTGTTCTGTCTATGGCAACAGTCATGACTCCCCCTGATTCCATGCGCCTGATGATCTCGTGACACTTTTCTCTCGACGCGAAAAACGACGCACGAAAGCTCCCCCAGAGATTAATCCGAGGGAGCCGTTCCGGGGAAATCTAACCGACGAAGATAACTACCAGATTACTGCGCTGTTACTCGATGATATAGCGCTCAACCCTTTTCCTGTTCCGACGGGCCAGCGGCCTGGTCGAGGCGATGCCGACCCGGTAGTTGCCCCAGCACATGGCCGACCGAACCCGCCTTGTCGCAGGCCGAGGCGAACGCGCAACCGCCGAGCAATTGCTTGCCGACCGGGATGACCTGCTCGCCGAGCAGGATGCCGAGCAACCCCACCAGCGCCACCAGCGGCGGAGCCGGCGAACGCACCTGCAGCAGGCTGTAGACGATCCCCACCAACAGTCCGGCGCCCAGCGACAATACGTAGAGCTTCATCTTCGTTCTCCTTCGCGGCCGTGCCGCCCGGCGGGCCGGAGCGGCACGGCCGGCATTCACTTGGCCGGATTCGGGCCGATGCGTTCGCCGTGGGTCACCCGCTCGGGCGCCTTGTGCACCATGGTGTAGGCGTAGTCCACGCCCATGCCGTAGGCCCCGGAATGCTCCTTGGCGATGGCCATCACGGCGTCGTAGGTATCCCGGCGGGCCCAGTCGCGCTGCCACTCCAGCAGGACCTGCTGCCAGGTCACCGGTACCACGCCGGCCTGGACCATGCGGTCCATGGCGTACTTGTGGGCGTCGCTGGAGGTGCCGCCCGAGGCATCGGCCACCATGTAGATCTCGTAGCCGCCCTCGAGCATGGCGCAGAGGGCGAAGGTGGTGTTGCAGACCTCGGTCCACAGCCCGGCGACCACGACCTTCTTGCGGCCCGCGGCGGCCAGCGAGTCGCGCACGTTCTGGTCGTCCCAGGAGTTCATCGAGGTGCGTTCGAGAATCTTCTGCTCGGGGAACACCGCCAGCAGCTCCGGATAGGTCGGGCCGGAGAAGCTGTCGGTTTCCACCGTGGTGATGGTGACCGGGATGTCGAATACCTTCGCCGCCTTGGCCAGGCCCACTACGTTGTTCTTCAGCGTCTGGCGATCGATGGACTGTACACCAAATGCCATCTGTGGCTGCTGGTCGATGAAGATGATCTGGCTGTTCTGCGGAGTTAGAACTTCGAGATAGTGGCTCATGATTGTTTCCTGACAACGAACGATGAATTCCAGCTGTTGCGCACAACAGCACGCGGGCCAACAGATAATTTCCCGTGGCCGGCCAGACTATGAAGCATGAATATTGGAAAAAACAAACTTTTCGAGAAAATAAATCACTGAACTGCGGCCCTGGATAAAGTTGAACGGCGATATTCAAAATATTCGACACATCCATACAAAAAGCGCACACAGAGACAATAAAAGAAGGATTACCAGCTAGCAGAATCGACAGTCCGCCCTATAAGAAAAAGCCCCCATGAAGTTCAGGACATGTCTCGCGCCTTACTTGCTATCGACCACCAGCAAGTTGCGCTTGCAGGAGGATGCGTCATTCGGGAAAACCGCTCTTTCGTCCCGTACGTTTCCCGCCGCACCTATCCTGTCCGGTGGCCTCTCTCGCCGCCGCCCTCGCTGACCGATTCCGCCCTGCTGCCAGGAGCACGCCATGAGCCACGATCCGCCGAGCAAGGACCGCCGCCATTTCCTCACTACCAGTTCGGTGCTGGGCGCCGCCGGGGTCCTGTGGTCCGCCCTGCCCTTCGCCAACGCCGCCAGCCTTTCTCCCGCAAGCAACCCAGGAGGTTCCATGACCGCCGACCTGATCCTGCACAACGGCCGCTTCCACACCGTGGACCGCGACAACCCCACCGCCACCGCCGTGGCGATCAAGGACGGCAAGTTCCTTGCCGTCGGCAACGACGCCGAGGCGATGCTCCATCGCGGCAGCGCCACCCAGGTGATCGACCTGCAGAAGCGCACCGTGATCCCCGGTCTCAACGACTCGCACCTGCACCTGATCCGCGGTGGCCTCAACTACAACCTGGAGCTGCGCTGGGAAGGCGTGCCCTCCCTGGCCGACGCCTTGCGCATGCTCAAGAACCAGGCCGAACGCACGCCCAGCCCCCAGTGGGTGCGGGTGGTCGGCGGCTGGAACGAGTTCCAGTTCGCCGAGAAGCGCATGCCGACCCTGGAGGAATTGAACAAGGCCGCGCCGGACACCCCGGTGTTCGTCCTCCACCTGTACGATCGCGCCCTGCTCAACCGCGCCGCCCTGCGCGTGGTCGGCTACACCAAGGACACGCCCAACCCGCCCGGCGGCGAGATCGTCCGCGACAGCAGCGGCGAACCCACCGGCATGCTGATCGCCCGGCCCAACGCGATGATTCTCTACGCCACCCTGGCCAAGGGACCGAAGCTGCCGCTGGAGTACCAGGTCAACTCCACCCGCCAGTTCATGCGCGAACTCAACCGCCTCGGCCTGACTAGCGCGATCGAAGCCGGCGGCGGCTTCCAGAACTACCCGGACGACTACCAGGTGATTCGCGAACTGGCCGACCAGGGCCAGCTCACCGTACGCATCGCCTACAACCTGTTCACCCAGAAACCGAAGGAAGAACTCGCCGACTTCAAGAACTGGACCGGCAGCGTCAAGTACGGCCAGGGCAGCGATTTCTTCCGCCACAACGGCGCCGGCGAGATGCTAGTGTTCTCCGCCGCCGACTTCGAGGACTTCCTCGAACCGCGCCCGGACCTGCCGCAGACCATGGAGCAGGAGCTGGAGCCGGTGGTCCGCCACCTGGTGGAGCAGCGCTGGCCGTTCCGCCTGCACGCCACCTACGACGAATCGATCTCGCGGATGCTCGACGTGTTCGAGAAGGTCGACCGCGACATTCCGTTCAACGGCCTGCCCTGGTTCTTCGACCACGCCGAGACCATCACCCCGCGCAACATCGAGCGGGTGCGGGCACTCGGCGGCGGCATCGCGATCCAGGACCGCATGGCCTTCCAGGGCGAGTACTTCGTCGACCGCTACGGTGCCAAGGCCGCCGAGGCCACGCCGCCGATCCAGCGCATGCTCGCCGAGGGCGTGCCGGTGGGTGCCGGCACCGACGCCACCCGGGTCTCCAGCTACAACCCCTGGACCTCGCTGTACTGGCTGGTCAGCGGCCGCACCGTCGGCGGCATGGCCCTGTATCCGCAGGGCCTGCCGCGGGAAACCGCGTTGCAGCTGTTCACCCACGGCAGCGCCTGGTTCTCCAGCGAGCAGGGCAAGAAAGGACAGATCAAGGTTGGACAGCTCGCCGACCTGGCGGCGCTGTCGGCGGACTTCTTCAGCGTCGAGGAAGAGGCCATCAAGTGGATCGAGTCGGTGCTCACGGTGGTCGACGGCAAGATCGTCTATGCCGCCGCCGAGTTCGACAAGCTCGGTCCGCCGGCGCCGCCGGTGCTGCCGGACTGGTCGCCGGTGGCCAAGGTACCCGGCCACTGGCGGCAAGGCGCGCCGCTGACCGCCCAGGTCCACCAGTGCGTCGGTGCCTGCGCGGTACACGCCCACGAGCACAACCGCGCGCGCCACTCCAACGTACCGGTGAGCGACTTCCAGGGTTTCTGGGGCGCATTCGGCTGTTCCTGCTTCGCTTTCTGACGTACCCGGGCGGGCCCTTCGCGGCCCGCCTCGCCCGGAGTTTTCCCGATGATCCGCGTTCGACCGGTCGGCCGCCTGGCCCTTTTCCTGGCGCTGGGCGGCACCTCGCCATGCCACGCCGCGACAGAGGAAGCCAAGGCACCCGACTACCTGGAGTGGCGCCTGCTCAACCGCAACTACTTCCTCTACAACGACTATCGCCGCGCGGACGCCAGGCGCGGCTACCGCAAGGAATGGGCACACGGCCTGATCGCCGACCTGGAGTCGGCCTATACCCCCGGCCGCGTCGGTTTCGGCCTCGATCTCCACGGCTTCGCCGGCTTCAAGCTCGACGGCGGACGTGGCCATGCCGGCACCGGCCTGTTGCCGCTGGACTCATCCGGCGATAACGCCAGCGAGTATTCCGACGCCGGCGCCGCACTCAAGCTGCGGCTCGGCGAGAGCCTGCTCAAGGTCGGCGAGATGACCGTCGAGACCCCGGTCTTCGATACCAGCGACAAGCGCCTGCAACCCCAGTACGCCAGGGGCTTCTTCCTGCAGAGCGACGACCTCGACCGCGTGCGGATCCAGGCCGGGCGCTTCACCGCCTTCAAGGAACAGGCCTCCAGCTCCGGCCATGGCGACTTCGACGGCTACGGCGCGAGCACCGCCGGCAGCGCCATCGGCTTCGCCGGCGCCAGCCTGGCGGCCAGCGACAACCTGAGCGGCTCGCTGTTCGCCGCGCAACTGGACAACGTCTGGCGCCAGGTCTATCTCAACATGAACCTGCAACGTGCCGCGTTCAGCCTGGATGGCAACCTCTATCGCACGCGCGACCAGGGCCGCAGCCGGGCCGGCGCGATCGACACCCTGGCCTACAGCCTGCAACTGAAGTACCGCGTCGGCGCACAGGGTTTCTCCCTGGCCTACCAGCGTGTCCATGGGGATACGCCGTTCGACTTCGTCGGAGGTGACTCCATCTACCTCGCCAACTCGATCAAGTACGCCGATTTCAACGGTCCCGGCGAACGCTCCTGGCAGGCCCGCTACGACCTCGACCTGGCCCCGTTCGGCCTGCCGGGACTGAGCTTCATGGCGCGTTACGTCAGCGGCCGCGCCATCGACGGCAGCCATGCGCCGGCCGGCGGCGCCTACAACCCGCTGGGCGCCGATGGCCGCTACCGGCCCTTGCAGGGCAGCGGCGGCAAGCACTGGGAGCGCGACCTCGACCTGCGCTACGTGTTCGCCTCGGGCCCGCTCAAGGACCTCTCGCTGAACGTCTCGCACCTCAGCCATCGGGCCAACGCGGCCCAGGCCGGCGACGACATCGACCGCCTCTACCTGATCGTCGAATACCCACTCAAAGGCTCGCTCTGACCATGACCGCACCCGCCGCCTCACCCTGGAGTCCCCTGCGCCAAGCCACCTTCCGCTGGCTATGGCTGGCCAGCATCGCCTCGAACATCGGCACCTGGATGCACGAGGTGGGCGCCGGCTGGCTGATGACCTCGCTCTCCGCCAGCCCGCTGAACGTGGCCCTGGTGCAGGTCGCCGGATCGCTGCCGATGTTCTTCCTGGCCCTGCCGGCCGGCGCCCTCGCCGATATCGTCGACAAGCGCCGCTACCTGCTCGGCGTGCAATTGTGGATGGCCTTGGTGGCCACCCTGCTGGCCAGCCTCACCCTGCTCCAGTTGACCAGCGTCTGGCTGCTGCTCGGCCTGACCCTGTGCATGGGCATCGGCACCGCGCTGATGATGCCGGCCTGGAGCGCCACCACTCCGGAACTGGTGGGCAAGGACGAACTGCCGGCGGCGGTGGCGCTGTCCAGTGTCGGGGTCAACCTGGCGCGGGCGGTCGGACCGGCCATCGCCGGGGTGCTGGTGAGCCTGGTCGGCCCCTGGCTGACCTTCGCCCTCAACGCCCTCTCCTTCTTCGCGGTGATCGCCGTGCTGCTGGCCTGGAAACGCGAGGCCGTGCCCTCGGTGCTGCCGGCGGAACGCCTGTTCGGCGCCCTGCGCGCCGGCTGGCGCTACAGCCGCAGCTCGAGGCCGCTGCAATCGGTGTTGGTGCGCGCGGTGGCGTTCTTCCTCGGCGCCAGCGCCGGCATGTCGCTGCTGCCCCTGATCGTGCGCGGCGAACTGCATGGCAACGCCATGGACTTCGGCCTGCTGCTGGGCAGCGTCGGCGTCGGCGCGGTGCTCGGCGCCGCGTTCCTGCCGCGCCTGCGCGAACGCCTCGGCAGCGACCGCCTGGTGCTGCTCTCCAGCGTGCTCTACGCACTGGTGCTGGTGGCCCTGGCGCTGCTGCGCAACCTCTATTTGCTGGTGCCGGTGATGCTGCTCAGCGGCGCGGCATGGATCGCCGTGCTCTCCAGCCTGCAGGTCGCCGCGCAGACCTCCGTGCCGGCCTGGGTCCGCGCCCGCGCGCTGGCGGTCTACATCCTGGTGTTCTTCGGCAGCATGGCCGCCGGCGGCGCCCTGTGGGGTCTGCTCGCCAGCCACCTGTCGATCACCTTCGCCCTGCTCTGCGCCAGCGCCGCGCTGCTGTTCGGCCTGTTCGCGTCGCTGCGCTGCCGGCTGCCGGTCACCGAGGCCGAGGACCTCGCGCCGTCGCTGCACTGGCCGGCACCACTGGTCGACGAAGAGGTGGACCAGGAACGCGGCCCGGTGATGGTCACCCTCGAATACGACATCGACCCGCAGGACGCCGCGGCATTCCAGGCGGCGATGGTCGAGGTGCGCGCCATGCGTCGGCGCAACGGCGCGGTGTCCTGGGGGCTGGTCCAGGACAGCGGCAACCGTCGCCTGTGGCTGGAGTTCTTCATCGACGAATCCTGGCTGGAGCACCTGCGCCACCACCAGCGGGTGACCCGCGGCGAGTTGCGGGTCGAGGCCGCCGCCCGGCGCTTCCAGAGCGCCGGCGTGGAGGTGCGCATCCGCCATTACCTGCACGGCGCGGCCAGGCCTTGAGCCTCCCGGGCGACGGTCGTCGCCTGCCCCTGGCGGATCCGCCCACGGCTGTTATCCTGCTCGCCGATGGCGCCACAAGGACGGTGGTCGGTAGCGATGCCGCGCACCCGCGGCGCCGCGAACGCAACCCACAGGGAAGTCCACGCATGTCCTACGACTACGAGAAAACCAGCCTCACCCTCTACCGGGCGGTATTCAAGGCCAACTACGACGGCGACGTCGGTCGCTACCTGCGCCCCGACCAGGAACTCGCCGAGGCTGCGGAAGTCGCCCCGCTGCTGCATCCGACCTTCGACAGCCCCAACACCCCTGGCGTCCCCGCCCGCGCGCCGGACATCGTCGCCGGCCGCGACGGCCTCTACGCCCCGGACACCGGCGGCACCTCGGTGTTCGACCGCGCCGGCGTGCTGCGCCGCGCCGACGGCGACTTCGTGATACCCGACGGCACCGACATCCCGCCGGACCTTAAGGTGAAACAGGACAGCTACAACAAGCGCCTGCAAGCCACCCACTACACCATCATGCCGGCCAAGCCGATGTACCGGGAGGTCCTCATGGGCCAACTGGACAACTTCGTGCGCAACGCCATCCGCCGCCAATGGGAAAAAGCCCGCGGGCTCTAGGAGTGAACCATGAACCTGAAACCCCAGACCCTGATGGTGGCGATCCAGTGCGTCGCCGCGCGCACCCGCGAACTCGACGCGCAGTTGCAGAACGACGACCCGCAGAACGCCGCTGAACTCGAACAGTTGCTGGTCGGCTACGACCTCGCCGCCGACGACCTGAAGAACGCCTACGAGCAAGCCCTGGGCCAATACAGCGGCCTGCCGCCCTATGACCGGCTGATCGAAGACCCGGTGTCCTGACGGCCCGTGGGCGGGCCGTCGTTGGCCCGCCCGCTCCAGCGCGCGCAGAGAAACGACAGATGGTCTTCGGCTGGCACGGCGACACCATCACCCGCGACACCGCAGTGTGCCGCGACTAGCGCAACGCCCAGGACGTACGGCGCTTCCGCGTCGGGCTGCGCGGCGCCGACTTCCGCTTCGATCGTGCCTTCATGGCCTGGATTGGCGACGGCGCGGCAAAATCCCTGGGTGAGGTGGCGGACGAACGGCGGCGGCGCCAGCCCCTCCGCCTGAGCGAGCGCTCAGGCGCGGAAATGGCTCGGCGGCTGGCCGCTCCAGCGCTGGAAGGCATGGCGCAGGCTGGCGGTCTCGCTGAAGCCGAGTTCCTCGGCGATCCGGTAGATCGGCATGTCGCCGCTCTGCAACAACTCCTTGGCGCGGGCGAAGCGCAACTCGTCGAGCAATTGCTGATAGCTGGTGCGCTGCTGCTGAAGGTGCCGGCGCAGGCTGCGCGACGAACAGTTCAGGCGCCTGGCCAGTTCCTCCAGGCCGGGCGGGTCCTGCAAGCGCTCGGCGAGGATCGCCCGGACCTTGTCCAGCCAGGCACGACGCGCGGCCAGGTCGATGTTCTGCCGCCGGCACTGTTCCAGCATCTCCCGGTGGGTCACCGGGTCGGCCAGCGGCAACGGGCGCTCCAGCCATTCGGCGGCGAAGCCGATGGCGCTGCGCTCGCGTTCGAAGTGCAACTCGCAGGCGAAACCCTCGGCGTAGGCCCGCACCATCGCCTCGTCGCCGGCATAGTCGAAGGCCGCTTCCAGCAAGGGCAGCGGCTGGCCGAGCAGGTCGGCGCAGGTGACCTTCAGCGAGCCCAGGCAAAGCTCGGTGTTGAATGGCCGCAGCGCCTCGTCCTCGCCGTAGCCGGTGGCCACCAGCCAGGCGCGGCCGTCGGCGACTTCCAGCGACAGGTGGAAGTAGGTGCCGAGCAAGACCGGATAGCTGAGGCCGATGCGCAGCGCCTCGCCGAGGGTCGGCGCGGAGAGCAGCGCGTAGCCGAGCAGGCCGTAGGCGGAAATCCGCGTGCGCAGCCCCAGGCGCAGGCCGAGGGCCGGCTCGTCGCTGAGCCGGCAGGCGTTGGCGAACACCTGCTGCTCCTGCCAGGGGCTGATCAGGCGCCGCAGGTCGAGCAGGTCGGCGGGGGTGATGCCACTGCCTTCGAGCAGTTGCTCGCGGGCGAACCCTTCCTTCTCCAGCAGCGAGAGAGTGAGGGTCGACATGTGCAGCGAGTTGAGCCAGGTGGCGCGGGAGAAGGTCGAATCGATCATGGCGTGCCCATCGTTACCGGTGGCCGCGCCGCGCTGTTACCGCGCGGACGGGATACACAGGGTAGGCAAGTTGCGTGCCGCCGCGCCTGTCGCCGGTCCCGCAGGCAGTTGGCTCAACCGCGCGAGAGGAAGCGCATACCCTCCTCCAGGCCGCTCAGGGTCAACGGATACATCTGTTCCTTGACCAGTTCGCGGACCAGGCCGGTGGACGCCGTGTAGTTCCAGGTGTCCTTCGGATAGGGGTTGATCCAGATGAGCTTCTTGTACTTCTCCATGAAGCGCTGCATCCAGACGTAACCGGCTTCCTCGTTCCAGTGCTCGACGCTGCCGCCGGCCTGGGTGATTTCGTAGGGCGCCATCGCCGCGTCGCCGACGAACACCACCTTGTAGTCCGGACCGTACTTGTGCAGCAGGTCGAAGGTGGCGGTGCGTTCGCTGCTGCGGCGCAGGTTGTTCTTCCACACCGACTCGTAGATGAAGTTGTGGAAGTAGAAATACTCCAGGTGCTTGAACTCGGTCTTGCAGGCCGAGAACAGCTCCTCGCAGACCTTGACGTGGGCGTCCATCGAGCCGCCGATGTCCAGCAGCAGCAACAGCTTCACCGTGTTGCGCCGCTCCGGGCGCATCTGGATGTTGAGCAGCCCGGCGTCCTTCGCGGTGTGGTCGATGGTGCCGTCGATGTCCAGCTCCTCCGCCGCGCCCTCACGGGCGAACTTGCGCAGGCGCCGCAGGGCGATCTTGATGTTGCGCGTACCCAGTTCGACCTGGTCGTCGAGGTTCTTGTATTCGCGCTGGTCCCAGACCTTGGCCGCCTTGCCCTGGCGCTTGCCGGCGTCGCCGACGCGGACGCCCTCCGGGTTGAAGCCGCCGGAGCCAAACGGACTGGTACCGCCGGTACCGATCCACTTGTTACCGCCGGCATGGCGCTCCTTCTGTTCCTCGAGGCGTTTCTTGAACTCCTCGATCAGCTTGTCCAGGCCGCCGAGGGACTGGATCTGCGCCTTTTCCTCGTCGGTCAGCAGGCGCTCGAATTCCTTGCGCAGCCATTCCTCGGGGATCAGCGCCTTGAGGTGGTCGTCGAGCTTCTCCAGGCCCTTGAAGTAGGCGCCGAAGGCCCGGTCGAACTTGTCGAAGTGGCGCTCGTCCTTGACCATGATGGTGCGCGCCAGGTAGTAGAACTCGTCCATGTCGGCGAACACCACGCGGTGCTTCAGGGCGTCGATCAGGTCGAGCAACTCGCGCACCGACACCGGCACCTTGGCTGCGCGCATTTCGTTGAACAGGTTGAGCAGCATGGCTGCGACCTCGTCTGTTGTCCGTTGATCCCGGCGCGCGAGCGCCGGTCAGTATTGGTGTTCCTGCGGCAGGTCGTCGGCGATGACGTACCAGTCGGCTTTCGAACCCACGTAGATGTGCCGCTGCGCTACCGATGGCAGCGGCGAGTCGAGGGTGCCGAGGGCGATAGAGGTGTACGTCGGGTCCTCGTTGCCGCCAAGCCACTGCAGGTTCGATCCGCAGTGGCGGCAGAAGGTACGGGTGACGCCTGGCGACGAGTGGTATTCGGCCACCGCGTCCGCTCCGGCGACATAGCGGAACGCCTCGCGGCGCACCTTGCCGTAGGTGGCGAACGCCGCGCCGTGGGCCTTGCGGCACTGGCTGCAATGACAATGGCTGGCCGATTCGATGGGCGCGTCGATCTCGTAACGTACCGCGCCGCACAGGCAACTTCCGCTGAGCATGGGATGTTCCTCCGCTGTCTGGCGTGCCGCCCCGCGGCCCTTTCCCCGGAAAGGGCCGACGCACTCAGCGGCTGGCGCGGCGGCTCATGAACGCCAGGCGCTCGAGAAGCTGCACGTCCTGCTCGTTCTTCACCAGGGCGCCGGCCAGCGGCGGGATCGCCTTGGTCGGATCGCGCTCGCGCAGCACCGCTTCGCCGATCTCGTCGGCCATCAGCAGTTTCAGCCAGTCGACCAACTCGGAAGTCGAAGGTTTCTTTTTCAGGCCGGGCACCTTGCGCACGTCGAAGAAGATGTCCAGCGCCTCGCTGACCAGCGACTGCTTGATGTTCGGGTAGTGCACGTCGACGATCTTCTGCAACGTCTCGCGGTCGGGGAAGGCGATGTAGTGGAAGAAGCAGCGGCGCAGGAAGGCGTCGGGCAGTTCCTTCTCGTTGTTCGAGGTGATGATGATGATCGGGCGCTGCTTCGCCTTGATGGTTTCGTTGGTCTCGTAGACGTAGAACTCCATCTTGTCGAGTTCCTGCAGCAGGTCGTTGGGGAACTCGATGTCGGCCTTGTCGATCTCGTCGATCAGCAGGATCACCCTCTCCTCGGCCTCGAAGGCCTCCCAGAGCTTGCCCTTCTTGATGTAGTTGCGCACGTCGTGAACCTTGTCCACGCCCAGCTGCGAATCGCGCAGGCGGCTTACCGCATCGTACTCGTAGAGGCCCTGGTGGGCCTTGGTGGTGGACTTGATGTGCCAGGTGATCAGCTTGGCGCCGAAGGACTCGGCCAGCTGCTCGGCGAGCATGGTCTTGCCGGTGCCCGGTTCGCCCTTCACCAGCAGCGGCCGCTGCAGGGTGATGGCGGCGTTGACCGCGAGCTTGAGGTCGTCGGTGGCGACGTAGGACTGGGTGCCTTCGAACTTCATCAGGAAATCCTCGAACGGTAACGCCCTGGCTGGAAAACCGGGCAGTTCAGTATTGTTTGAAAACCCGACTATAACGCGGGGACAAGCGCACTGTGAACGCAGACGGGTCATTCAGTCACTGAATGCCCGGCCACCTCGCGACCCGCCGTTCCGCCCGCGTCTTCAGCCGTCGTCGTCGCGCGTCGCCGGGGAACGCTCGAAACGGGCGTTGAACGCCTCGACGAACGCGTTGCGGAGAATCCCGAGGAACGCCTGGAACGCGCTGACGTCCCGCTGGTGGATATTACCGCTCAGGCTCACACGGGTTGCGAACTGGTCTTTGCGCTGGTTCTTCAGCACCGTCTCGCCCCCGCCGACCAGCGCCTCCCACACCGAGCGGAACAGGTTCTTGTCGCCATCCTCCACGTCCTGCCGCCAGTTGAACACGTCCACGTCGCGCAGCAGCGGCTTGATGTAGCCGTCCAGCTGGCCGCGTTTAGCCTGGGCCTCCAGCACCAGGTCGCCGGTGCCGGCATTGAAGTCGAACTTGCCATAGGCGCTGGCGAAGTCGTTGAGCCGCTTCAGCTCGACCCGGGTGACCCGCAGGCGCAGGTCGAAGTCCTCGAAGTCGCTCAGCGGGTCGAAATGCGCCGCCACTTCCAGCGGCGCCTGGCCGAGTATCCGCGCCGTGCCTTCGAGACGCGCCGGCCGCTCGCCCCGGGCGTCGGCCACGTTGGTCAGGTTATAGATGCTGGCGTTGAGCGCCGAGGCGTGGAGGTTCACCGGCGGCTTCGAAGTGAAGTTGCGGAAACGCAGGGTGCCGTCCACCACCCGCACCTCGTTGAGGGTGATCGGCAGCAGCTTGTCCAGTTGCTCGCGCCAGTCGGTGCCGGCACCGGTCTGCGAGGCGTCGCGGTCGCCGCCGGCATCGACGAAGTTGAGCTGCGGACGCTCGAAGACCACCCGCGCCACTACTGCGTGATCATCCCAGAGCGCCTGCCAGCTCACCGACAGGTCGATGCTCGGCGCGTCGAGGAACGGCACCGGCACCTTGCCGTTGTCCTTGACGATGCTCAGCCCGTCGATCCGATACGCGCCGCGCCAGAGCGCCAGGTCGACGTCGGCGATGTGCCCACGGTAGTCGCCCATGTCGGCCAGCTTGCCGTTCAGGTAGTCGCGCACCAGGTACGGCAGCGCCAGGTGCAGCGCCAGCAACAACAGAAGCAGCGCCGCCAGGCTGCCCAGGGGAATGGCATAGCGTTTCTTCATCGGTACGGCCCTCCTGGACAGTGGACACGCGCGGCGCGCCGCTGGTTCGAACGCGTCTGGACGCGCGGGCGGGGGCGGAATAGGCTGATTGATCTTTCTCCATGCGACAAGGACACCATCATGAGCCGCATCTTCGCAGACAACGCGCAGTCCATCGGCAACACGCCGCTGGTCCAGATCAACCGCATCGCCCCGCGCGGCGTCACCATCCTGGCCAAGATCGAAGGGCGCAACCCCGGCTATTCGGTGAAGTGCCGGATCGGCGCGAACATGATCTGGGATGCCGAAGCCAGCGGCAGACTGAAGTCCGGCATGACCCTGGTCGAGCCGACCTCCGGCAACACCGGCATCGGCCTCGCCTTCGTCGCCGCCGCACGCGGCTACAAACTGATCCTGACCATGCCGGCGTCGATGAGCCTGGAGCGACGCAAGGTGCTCAAGGCGCTGGGAGCGGAGCTGGTCCTGACCGAACCGGCGAAGGGCATGAAGGGTGCGATCCAGAAGGCCGAGGAACTGGTCGCGGGGGATCCCGGGAAGTACTTCATGCCGCAGCAGTTCGACAACCCGGCCAACCCGGCGATCCATGAGAAGACCACCGGCCCGGAGATCTGGAACGATACCGAGGGCGCGGTGGACGTGCTGGTCTCCGGGGTCGGCACCGGCGGCACCCTCACCGGCGTCTCGCGCTACATCAAGAACACCCGGGGCAAGCCGATCCTCGCCGTGGCGGTGGAGCCGGTGACCTCGCCGGTGATCAGCCAGACCCTCGCCGGCGAGGAGGTCAAGCCCGCCCCGCACAAGATCCAGGGCATCGGCGCCGGCTTCGTGCCGAAGAACCTCGACCTGTCGTTGGTCGACCGGGTCGAGAAGATCGGCGACGACGAAGCGAAGAACATGGCGCTGCGCCTGATGCAGGAAGAAGGCATCCTCTGCGGCATCTCCTCCGGCGCGGCGATGGCCGCCGCGGTGCGCCTGGCCGAGGAGCCGAACATGCAGGGCAAGACCATCGTGGTGATCCTCCCCGATTCCGGCGAGCGCTATCTTTCGAGCATGCTCTTCGACGGCCTGTTCAGCGAACAGGAACTGACCCAGTAACCACCGACCCGCGGCGCCGCAGCGAACCGGCGCCGCCTTGCGCCAGGCGTATCGAATCATGCTGGAAACCTCGCTCTTCGTAGCCACCCTCGCCACCCTGGGCATGCTCTCGCCCGGCCCGGACTTCTTCCTGATCATCCGCAACGCGGCGCGCTACCAGCGCTCGGCGGCGATGATGACCTCGCTGGGGGTGATCCTCGGCGTGGCCACCCACATGGCCTACTGCGTCGCCGGCCTGGCGGTGCTGATCACCACCACGCCGTGGCTGTTCAACGCGCTGAAGTACACCGGCGCGGTCTACCTGATCTGGATCGGCATCCAGGCCCTGCGCTCGCGCGGCGGCGGCACGCTCGACTTGGCGGTCGGCGGCGTGCAGCGCGTCGGCCACTGGAGCGCGTTCCTCCAGGGCTACCTGTGCAACCTGCTCAACCCCAAGGCCACGCTGTTCTTCCTCGCCGTGTTCACCCAGGTGCTGAGCCTGGACTCCAGCTTCGCCGAGAAGCTCTGGTACGCCGGCATCATCGTCGGCCTCGCCGCACTCTGGTGGCCGCTGCTGGTGGTGCTGATCCAGAGCGCGGTGGTGCGCCGTGGCCTGGCCAGGGCCCAGGGGGTGGTGGACAAGCTGCTCGGCGGCCTGCTGATCGCCCTCGGGGTCAAGGTCGCCCTGAGTTGAGGCAGGCGGGCGGAGCGACGCCCCGCTGCGGTGCCGCCTCCTGTCTGCGGGCCCGCAGGTAAAAGCCGCCCCTTTCCTCGCTTCCGGCAACGCGGGATAAAACCCGGGTGCCGGCCAGCGTTGCCGGCGCCCCCTGAGCGCCGGCGGCGAACTAGTCCGTCGCCGACGCTGTCGTCAGCCGACAGGACACCTACAACAATGAAGACCCGCATCGCTTCCCTCACCCTCCTCGCCCTCGCTTGCGGCAGCGGCGCAACCCTCGCCGCGGACAACCTGAAGATCTACAACTGGTCCGAATACATCGCTCCCGAAACCGTGGCGAACTTCGCCAAGGAAACCGGCATCCAGGCCACCTACGACGTCTACGACAGCAACGAGACCCTCGACGGCAAGCTGATGACCGGCCAATCCGGCTACGACGTGGTATTCCCGTCGAACCACTTCATGGCCAAGCAGATCCAGGCCGGCGCCCTGAAGAAGCTGGACAAGTCCCAGTTGCCCAACTGGAAGAACCTCAACCCGGTGCTGCTCAAGGCCCTGGAGGTCAACGATCCGGGCAACCAGTACGGCTTCCCCTACCTCTGGGGCACCACCGGCATCGGCTACAACCCGGCGAAGATCAAGGCGGTGCTCGGCGACGACGCGCCGCTGGACTCCTGGGATATCTTCTTCAAGCCCGAATACATGCAGAAACTGAGCAAGTGCGGGGTGGCGGTGCTGGACAACGGCCCCGAGCTGCTGCCCATCACCCTCAACTACCTCGGCCTGCCACACCACAGCCAGAAGGCCGACGACTACAAGCAGGCCCAGGCGGCGCTGCTGAAGGTGCGCCCGTACATCCGCTACTTCCACTCCTCGAAGTACGTCAGCGACCTGGCCAACGGCGAGATCTGCATGGTGGTCGGTTTCTCCGGCGACATCCTGCAGGCCGCGACCCGCGCCAAGGAGGCCAACAACGGCGTGGAAGTGCGCTACTCGACGCCGAAGGAAGGCTCGCCGCTGTGGTTCGACATGGTCTCGATGCCGGTCGACGCGCCCGACGAGAAGGCCGGCTACGCCTTCATGAACTACCTGCTGCGTCCCGAGGTGATGGCGGCGATCAGCAACCATGTGCACTACGCCAACGGCAACCTGGCCGCCGACCCGCTGGTGGACGCCGAGATCAAGGCCGATCCGGCGATCTACCCGCCGCAGGAGAAGATGGCCAAGCTGTTCGCCCTGGAATCCATGCCGCAGAAGATCGACCGCGTGCGCACGCGCACCTGGAACACGGTGAAGACCGGCAAGTGAAGCCCGGCGCCGGCCCGGTTTGTCGCCGGGCTGGCGTTTTAGCGCAAGGCTCGCCCACAGGCTCGTCAAATCCCGGACGGCCCGCTATAGTCCCTCTCGTTGTCTTCATCCACCGGATAGCCTCCATGAACCAGCGCTCGCACAGCTCGCTCCCCGCCCTTCCGGTAGCCACCGGCGAGGTCGGCGCGCTCCAGCCGTGCGCCAGCCTGGGCTGCGTTTCCCCTCCTGTAGTCGCCTCGCCTCCGCCTCCCCCTCCCGGTTCGGCCGCCTGCCCGCCGCCGGGCGTCAGTCCCTGACGAGCGCGGTAGCGCCCCAACTCTCTTCCACAGCCCGCCGCAAGCAGCGCCATCCGCTGCCGAGGCGTGCCGTCCGCCGCCGGCCCGAGCCCGCGGCATGCCCGACTACAAGGTGGCAGATCCATGTTTGCACTGAACAAATCCGCACTGGCCGGCCTGGCCAGCACCAGCCTCTTCGTCCTGCTCTGGAGCAGCGGGGCCATCGCCTCGAAATGGGGCCTGGCGCACTCCTCGCCGTTCGCCTTCCTGGTGTTCCGCTTCGGCATCGCCCTGGCCTGCCTGCTGCCGCTCGCCCCGCTGCTCAGGCTGCGCGCGCCGCGCAGCGCGCGTGAGCGCGGCAAGGCCCTGCTCACCGGCCTGGTGATGCTGGGGGTCTATCCGATCTTCTATATCTTCTCGCTGAAGCTGCAGGTCACTCCCGGCATGATGGCGACCATCCTCGGCGTGCAACCGATCCTCACCGCCGTCATCCTCGAACGCCGGCAGTCGCCGGCGCGCCTGTTCGGCCTGCTGCTGGGCCTGGCCGGCCTGGTGCTGGTGGTCTACCAGGGCATCGGTCTGGCCGGGATGTCCACGGCCGGCATCCTCTGCGCACTGCTGGCGCTGGCCGGCGTCACCGGCGGCTCGATCATGCAGAAGGGCATCCGCGAGAACCCGCTGGGCACCCTGCCCCTGCAGTACCTCGCCGGCCTCGGCCTGTGCCTGGCGTTCGTGCCCTTCCAGCCGTTCGAGTTCGAATGGAACGCCGGCTTCCTGGTCCCCGCGCTATGGATGGGCGTCGTGGTCTCGGTGGGCGCGACCCTGCTGCTCTACCGGCTGATCGCCCAGGGCAACCTGGTCAACGTCACCAGCCTGTTCTACCTGGTGCCGGCGGTGACCGCGATCATGGACTTCATGGTCTTCGGCAACCGCCTCGGCTGGCTCAGCCTGCTGGGCATGGGGCTGATCGTGGTGGGGCTGATGTTCGTCTTCCGCAAGGCCGGCTGAGCGAACCGAGCGGGTCGCGGCCCGCCCATGGCAGAGTGCGCGCGGATTCAGTTCTGCGCGAGCTTGCCAGCCATCGCCGCGAACCCCGGCCCCGGCACCGCCGTCACATCGCGCGACCCCACCGGCTCGCCGCACTCCGGGCAGACCATGGTCGGCCGGAACTTGTGGCCACAGGCCTTGTGCACATACTCCACCGGAGCGCCGCGGCCCTCGTCGAGCCAGCGGTCGCCCCAATTGGCCAGGGCCAGCAGCACCGGATGCAGGTCGTGGCCCATCTCGGTGAGGCGGTATTCGTAGCGCGGCGGTCGCTCCTGGTAAGGCACCTTCTTCAGCGCGCCCGCCTCCACCAGCCGGCTCAGGCGGTCGGCCAGTACCTGACGGGTGACCCCGAGGCTGGCCTGGAACTCATCGAAGCGGCGCATGCCGAGAAAGCAGTTGCGCAGGATCAGCAGCGTCCAGCGGTCGCCGAGGATCGCCAGGCTGCGCGCCATCGAACAGGGCGTTTCGCCGACTTCTTGCCATTTCATGGGGTTCTCCCGGAAAAACCTCCGTCCATTCTAGGGGGCCGCTTCGGAGCTTGACAAGTTCCAAATTGGAACTTAGTATCCGGCCGAAAAGGTCATGGACCCGGCGCGCTCCTGCCAGGATCGGACAAACCAGCACTACGGACGGGTCCCATATCAGCGCCCACGTAGTAAGTTCCGATTCGGAACTGTACAAGCGTCGAGCATGAGAGGGAAAGGCCGATACGACGGGGTTCCGTGTGCCGCCCGCGCGTCGTCCTTGCAGCACAGCGTCAGGCAGTCCCGAAAGAACGAAGCCCGCACGGCTGGGGGGCGCCCCAGGTTGCGCCGGCAACGACAACAACGAGGAACACACCGTGACTACGCCGTCCCCGCAATGGAAGAAGACCGCCTGTATCCTCTGCAGCCTCAACTGCGGGCTGGAAGTGCAGACCGAGAATGGCCGCATCAGCAAGATCCGCGGCGATGACGACCACCCCGCCTCGCAGGGCTACGTCTGCGAGAAATCGCAGCGCATGGACTACTACCAGAACGGCGCCGACCGCCTGGACACGCCCATGCGCCGGCGCCCCGATGGCAGCTACGAAGCCATCGACTGGGACACGGCGATCCGCGAGGTGGCGGAGAAGTTCCTCGCCATCAAGCGCAGGCATGGCGGCGAAAGCATCCTCTACTACGGCGGCGGCGCGCAGGGCAACCACCTCGGCGGCGCCTACGGCGACAGCACGCTGAAGGCCCTCGGGGTGAAGTACCGCTCCAACGCCCTGGCCCAGGAAAAGACCGGCGAGTTCTGGGTCCAGGGCAAGATGTTCGGTACCGGCGTGCACGGCGACTTCGAGCATTGCGAGGTGGCCATCCTGATCGGCAAGAATCCCTGGCAATCCCATGGTTTCGCCCGCGCCCGCGTGCTGCTCAACGCCATGGCCAAGGACCCCGCGCGCTCGATCATCGTGATCGACCCGCGCCTGAGCGAAACCGCCGCCCTGGCCGACTTCCACCTGCAGATCCGTCCGGGCACCGACGCCTGGTGCCTGGCGGCGCTGGTCGGGATCATCGTCCAGGACGGGCTGCTGGCGCGCGACTGGCTGGCCGAGCACACCAGCGGCTACGAGCACATCGTCGACGAACTGAACGCCATCCCGGTGGCCTACTGCGCCGAGACCTGCGGGGTGGCGGAAGACAAGCTGCGCGCCGCCGCCCGGCGGATCGCCAGCGCCAGCAGCGTATCGGCGCTGGAAGACCTGGGCATGCAGATGAACCTGCACTCGACCCTCGGCAGCTACCTGCAACGCCTGGTCTGGTTGCTCACCGGCCATTACGGGCGCCCCGGCACCAGCAACGCCTTCGTGCCCTTCCTCTCGCTGTCCAAGGCGAGCAAGGGCGATACCTCGATGGGCAAGAAGGGCGCGCCACGCGTCGAGAAGCGCAGCCCGGTGGCCAATGCCAAGATCATCATCGGCCTGATTCCCTGCAACGTGATTCCAGAGGAAATCCTCACCGACCATCCCAAGCGCTATCGCGCCATGCTGGTGGAGACCGGCAACCCGCTGCATTCGCTGGCCGATAGCCAGCGCATGCGCGAAGCCATGCGCGCCCTGGAGTTGTCGGTGGTGATCGACGTGGCCATGACCGAGACCGCGCGCCACGCCGACTACGTGCTGCCGGCGGCGAGCCAGTTCGAAAAGGCCGAGGCGACCTTCTTCAACCTGGAATTCCCGCGCAACGCCTTCCATCTGCGCGCGCCGCTGTTCCCGGCGCGCCCCGGCACCCTGCCGGAAGCGGAGATCCACGCCCGCCTGCTGGAAGCCATGGGGGTGCTCGGCGAGAAAGACTACCGGCCGTTGCGCCTGGCCCTGAAGCTCGGGCGCAAGGCGTTCTCGGCGGCTTTCCTCGCCGCCGCGGCGACCCGCCCCAAGGTCATGAAATACGCGCCGGTCCTGCTCTACCGTACCCTCGGCCCGACCCTGCCCGCCGGCATGGAAGCGGCCGCGGCGATCTGGGGCATCTGCCAACTGCACGTGCTGAACAACCGCAAGACCGCTGCCCGCGCCGGCTTCGACGGCTTGCCGCCGCTGGCCGCCGACCGCCTGTTCCAGGCCATGCTCGACAACCCGTCCGGGGTGGTCTTCGCCGAAACCACCTACGCCGAAAGCTGGCAGGCCGTCGCCCGTCCCGAACAGCGGATCAACCTGCACATCCCCGAACTGTTGCCGGAACTGGCCAAGCTCGCCCACAGCGCGCCACCCCACGATCCGGCCTACCCGTTCATCCTCGCCGCCGGCGAGCGGCGCAGCGACACCAGCAATACCGCCGTGCGCGACACCGGCTGGCACCGCCGCGGGCGCTACGGCACCCTGCGCATCAGCCCGCAGGACGCCGAGGCGCTGGGCTGCGCCGACGGCGAGGTGCTGCGCGTGGTGACCCGCCGCGGCGACGTCGAGGCGGAAGTGGAGATCAGCGACATGATGCAACCGGGCAATATCTCCCTGCCCAACGGCCAGGGCCTGGACTACCGCAACGCCGAGGGCGAGGTGGTGCGCCGGGGCGTGGCGCCCAACGAGGTGACCGACTGCACCCAGCGCGACTTCCTCGCCGGCACGCCCTGGCACAAGTACGTGCCGGCGCGCCTGGAACGGCTGGCGACGCCCGCCGCTACGAACGCCTGAGCCAGGGAGGACGATCATGACCTTCGTCGTGCTGGAAGAATGCATCCGCTGCAAACACACCGACTGCGTGGAAGTCTGTCCCGTGGACTGCTTCTACGAAGGCCCCAACTTCCTCGTCATCCACCCCGATGAATGCATCGACTGCGCGCTCTGCGAGCCGGAATGCCCGGTCGCCGCGATTCGCGCCGAGGACGAGGTGCCGCTCGGGCAACGGCAGTTCATCGCCCTCAATGGCGAACTCGCCGCGCATCCCAACTGGACGCAGATCACCCGCAAGAAGCCGGCGCCCGACGACCACGACGCCTGGTTCGGCCTGCCGGGCAAGCTGGCCGAACTCGACCGCAACGGCGCCTGAGGCGCTGACGGTGCTCAGGCTTCGGCGCGCGAACGCATGAGCCGCCGGTAACGGCGGGTCTGCAGGAGCGCGCCGGCCTGCTGCGCGAGCAACGCGCACAGCGGCGACACCCGTGGGTTGGTCGCCCTGCCCCGGCTCAGCTTGCGCAGCTGGAACTTCACCGCGGCCATGTTCGCCAGCGAGGCCAGGGGTTTGTTCTTCCAGGTTATCGGCCGCAACTGCGGCGCCGAGTCCTTGCCGGCGCGCCAGTCGCGCGGCAGGTTCGGCTCGATCGCCAGCGCCGTGCCGATGCCGACCATGTCCACCCCGCTGGCCAGCACCTGCTCGGCCACCGGCCGCCGGCGGATGCCGCCCGTGACCATTACCGGCATCCGCGCCGCCGCGCGGATGTCGCGGGCGAACTCGACGAAGTAGGCCTCGCGGGCCAGGGTCCGCCCGTCGCGCGCTTCGCCCTGCATGGCCGGCGCCTCGTAGCTGCCGCCCGACAGCTCGACCAGGTCGATGCCCAGGCCATCGAGCATCCGTACCACCTCGCGGGCATCGTCGGCGCTGAAGCCGCCGCGCTGGAAATCGGCGGAATTCAGCTTCACCGCCACCGCGAAGCCAGGGGCAACCTCGGCGCGCACCGCCCGGACGATCTCCAGCAGCAGGCGCGCGCGATTCTCCAGGGAGCCGCCCCAGGCGTCGCTGCGGCGGTTGCTCAGCGGCGAGAGGAACTGGCTGAGCAGGTAACCGTGGGCGGCATGGATCTCCACCCCGCTGAAGCCGGCCCGCTCGGCCAGGCCGGCGCTGCGGGCGAACCGCTGGATCACCTCGGCGATCATCGCCTCGTCCATCGCCTTCGGCGTAGCGAAGTGCCTGGACATCCCGCCCAGCTCCAGCGGCACCGCCGAGGGCGCCCAGGCCTGCTGGCCGAGATTGGCCTGCATCTGCCGGCCGGGATGGTTGATCTGCAACCAGAACTGCGCGCCGGCGGAACGCCCGATGCGCGCCCAGCGGCGGAATTTCTCCAGTTGCGCGTCGTTTTCCAGGACCACCCCGCCGGGGCCGGTCATGGCACGGCTGTCGACCATCACGTTACCGCTGATCAGCAGCCCGGCGCCGCCGTCGGCCCAGGCCTGGTAGAGGCGCATCAGGCGTTCGGAGGGGGCCTGCGCGGCATCGGCCATGTTCTCCTCCATGGCGGCCTTGGCGAGGCGATTGGGAATGGTCGAGCCGTTGGGAAGCGTCAGCGTGTCGAACAGGTTCATGGGCCTACCTCATGAGGACAGTGGCCCGACGATAAGATTGAAGTCGACTTCAAGGTCAACGCTTTTTTTTCCGCGCCGCCTGAGCCCCGACCGGGTGCCGGGAGCGCGCCCCGGCACCCGGCGCGCTCAGCCGCGGATGAAGGCCAGCAGGTCGGCGTTGATCACCTCGGCCTGGGTGGTCGGCATGCCGTGCGGGAACCCCGGATAGATCTTCAGCGTGCCGTTGCGCAACAGCTTCGCCGAGAGTACGCCGGAATTCTCGTAGGGCACGATCTGGTCGTCGTCGCCATGCATCACCAGCACCGGGATGTCGATGCGCTTCAGGTCATCGCTGAAGTCGGTCTGGGAAAAGGCCACGATCCCATCGTAGTGGGCCTTGGCGCCGCCCATCATGCCCTGCCGCCACCAGTTGCGGACGATCCCTTCCGAGGGCTGCGCCCCGGGACGGTTGTAGCCATAGAACGGGCCGGCGGGAATGTCCTGGTAGAACTGCGCGCGATTGGCCGCGAGCTGCGCCTGGAGATCGTCGAAGACGCTCTTCGGCAGGCCGCCCGGATTGCCCTCGGTCTTCACCATCAGCGGCGGTACCGCGCTGATGATCGCCGCCTTCGGCACCGGGTCGTCGGGATAGCGGGCGATGTAGTGGACGACCTCGCCGCCGCCGGTGGAATGGCCGACATGGATCGCCCCGCGCACCCCGAGGCGCTCGACCACCGCCGCCACGTCGTCGGCGTAGTGGTCCATGTCATGGCCGTCCCAGACCTGGCTGGAACGACCGTGGCCACGGCGGTCGTGGGCCACTACGCGAAAGCCCTCGGCGAGGAAGAACAGCATCTGCGCATCCCAGTCGTCGGAACTCAGTGGCCAGCCATGATGGAAGTAGATCACCTGGGCGTCGCGCGGCCCCCAGTCCTTGTAGAAGAGTTCGACGCCATCCTTCGTTGTCACGTAACCCATGTCGCTTCTCCCGATCGGTGTGGATGCAGGCAACGGCGCCACCCTGCGGCCGCCGTCCCCTGTGTAGAGTAGAAAGCCGCCTGCGTTGCGCCGCCTGGACGAGGGAAACGCGACCGGCGGTAGCGCCCATGCGGCCTGGCGAACCCGTCGATGGAGGCGAGTTCGTCGCCCGGCCGTGAAACCACCCTAGGCTTGAAGTAGGCTTGAAGGTCAACGCGTTTCGAGGTGCGACATGAAAATCGGCGAACTGGCCAAGCTCACCGGCCTGGCGACATCGCGCATCCGCTTCTACGAGGCCAGCGGCCTGATCCGCTCGCAGCGCAAGGCCAACGGCTACCGCGACTATGCGGCAGATACCGTGTGGATCCTGGAGTTGGTCACCGGCGCCCAGGGCGCCGGCTTCTCCCTGGAGGAGATCGCTCGCCTGCTGCCGAGCGGCGACGGCGCCTGGCAGCACGGCGAGCTGCTCGAAGGCTTGCGCCGCAAGGTGGCCGAGATCGAGGCCCTGCAACGACGCCTGGAACAGAACAAGGCACAATTGCTGGTGGCCATCGAAAGCATCGAGAACAAGCCGGACGGTCTGCAGTGCACGGAAAACACCCAGCGCGTGCTGGAGCGCCTGCGCGAGGAAGGCCCTCCACAGACGGTCGGGCGTCCACGGCAAACCCGCTCGCGGGGGGCCTCTTCCACGCCGGCGGAGCAGCGGCTTTCCGACGCTTGACCTTGAAGTCGACTTGAATCTTAGAGTGACGCCAACCCACCCGGACAGCCTGCCGAAACCGGCTGCCGAAGGGATCACTCACCGAGGAAGGTCAACGCAATGACCAAGCGCATCCTGCACGTCGTCACCAACGTCGCCCACTATGCCGATCCGACCCAGCCCACCGGGCTGTGGCTGTCGGAGTTGACCCATGCCTACGAGATCTTCGCCGCCCGGGGCTACCAGCAACGCCTGGTCAGCCCCCGCGGCGGCGAGTCGCCGCTGGAGCCGCGCGCCCTCGGCTGGCCCCACGCCGACGCCAGCGCCAAGGCCTGGCTGGCCGACGAGGCGCGCCTGGCGCTGCTGGCCGACACCGCCGCTCCCGAGCAGGTCGACGCGGAGGCGTTCGACGCCATCTATTTCACCGGCGGCCACGGCGTGATGTGGGACTTCCCCGACGACGCCGGGCTGCAGCGCCTGACCCGCGAGATCTACCAGCGCGGCGGCATCGTCTCGTCGGTCTGCCACGGCTATTGCGGCCTGCTCAACACACGCCTGGACGATGGCCGCCTGCTGGTCGCCGGGCGCCGCCTGACCGGCTACTCCTGGATCGAGGAAGTGCTCGCCGGGGTCGCCCGCAAGGTGCCGTACAACGTCGAGGAAGAAATGAAACGACGCGGCGCGCTCTACGAAAGAAGCCTGCTGCCGTTCACCAGCAAGGTGGTGGTCGACGGCCGCCTGGTCACCGGGCAGAACCCGCAGTCGGCCAAGGCCACGGCCGAGCAGGTGGCCGCCCTGCTCGGCTGAACACGCGGCGCGTCAGTCCTGCGCGCGCCTCATCTGGAAGTCGTGGCGCCGCTTGCCGATGAAGAACGACATCTGCATCGTGCCGTCGGCCAGGGGCCGCAGGATCGTCGCAGTGCTGGTCGTGTGGTAGGGGTCGAACTCGTCGAAGGGCGACCTGACAGGAATGGAGCCGCCATCGACGCCTTGCGGGCTGCGCGACGCGGCGGCCTACGCCAGCGGCTTGAGCATGAGGAAGTTGCGCACGCTGTAGTAACCCTGCGAATCCTGCCAGTCGAGAGCGGCCAGGTTCTGCATGCCGGCCTCCCACGGCTGGTTGTCGAACAGCGCCTCCACCGTGCGCTGGTTGCCGAAGGCACAGAAGAAATGCCGGAACCAGTGCAGGCGCGCGTCCAGCGGCTCGGCGCGAATCGCCCGCTCGATGCTCGGGAACAGCCCGGCCGGCAGCGGCGGCGCCTTGCCCTCGGCGCCGCGCAGGCCGAGGTTGCCGATATGCACCTCGAAACGCCGCTCGCCGATCTCCCAGGTCTCCACCATCACCTGGTCCTCCTCGGCCTGGCCCCAGAGCGCGGAAAGCAGCACGTGGAAAGAGTTGGAGGCGAAGTTACGCAACGCGTCCTGCAAGCCGTCCTCGCCGCTGCCGATGCCGGCGAAGGCTTCCTGCAACTGGCGCTCGTCCTCCAGCAGCACATCGACGTCCAGCCGCCCGGTCTTCTCCCCCGCATACCAGGTGGCGCGGATCGCCGGTAGCCGCCCGGCTGGCGCCACCCATTCGCCGTGCACGACGCACTCGATCCGGTGGGATTCGAACAGAGCAGCCAGATGCTGCGAGACGGAGACCGCTTCCATGGGTTGTCCTTGCACGGTCGAGGGCGCGCCGCCGAGGCGCTGCCCGGAAAGCCCGGCGAGGCCGGGCGAAACGCGGCATAGGGTAGCGCAGATCGGAATCCTCGGCGCCGCCAGCTTCGTCACGCTGGCGCAGCGACAGCCAAGAGCCCTCCTGCCGTCGCTGCTGCGAGCGGGGCCTCGTCCACCTGGCCGGTCTGGCGCAGGCGTGGGACAGGTCGGGTCGAAGCCCCCTCCCAGGCCCTGGCCGAGAACTCGGGCGCATAGGCAGGGAAACGCATCGGTAACGATGAGCCGGACGTAGTGCGCAGGAACCCGGAAGGGAATGCGACATCAGATTTTCCTGTTTGGCAACGTCCGCGGCTGCTTCATGTGTTGGCCGAACAAGAATGACCATCGGCAAGCCCGCGACGTTGTTCTGCGTCTGTCCTTCAGACCGACTCGACGGTGACCCAGTAACGCGTCAGGTAGCGCACGCGCACCGGCAGCGACTTGCCCAGGTTCTGCAGGGCCGCGTCGATCCGGTCCAGGCGGTAGGCGCCGGAAAGGCGCAGCTCCGCCACCTCGGCGGCGCAGCGCAACACCCCGGCGCGATAGCGGGACAGCTCGGCGATGAACTCGCCCAGCGGCCAGTCCACCACCGTCAGCACGCCCTGCGTCCAACTGCCTTCGCCTTCGCGCAAGGGCGTCGACGAGTAGCCGCGTCGCTCGTCGAAGAGGGCCTGCTGGCCGGCTGGCAGGCGCATCGGCCGGGTCGGCGTTTGCAACGGGCGTAGCTCCACTGCATGGCTGAGGACGCAAACGCGCGTGCGCGGCCCCTCGCAACGCACGCTGAAACGGGTTCCCAGCGCGCGCACGCTGCCTTGTGCGGTGTGCACGAGGAACGGGCGAGCGCTCTGCGCGCTTTCCACGAGGATCTCGCCCCGCCACAGGTACGCCTGGCGCAGGCTTTCGTCGTAGGCCAGGTCCAGCGCGGTGGCGCTGCTCAGGTCGACCCGGGTACCGTCCGCCAGGCGCAGTTGGCGGCGTTCGCCGACGCCCGTGCGCTCCCCGGCGAGGAGCGCACGGTAAGGCAGGCCGCCGCTCGCCAGCCAGCCGCTACCCGCGGCGCAGGCCAGCAGGGCGAGCGTCTTGAGCAGCGCTCGGCGCCGCGCACGCACGCCTGCCAGCGTGTGCAGGGAGGTCTCCGCCGGCAGCGCCGCCCATTGGCCCTGCAAGCGCTCGATACGCTCCCAGGCCCGACGGTGTCGCGGGTCGGCCTCCAGCCATTCGCGCCAGGCCTGGCGCTCGCCATCGTTCGGCGGTTCCGCGCCGAAGCGCACGTACCAGGTGGCGGCGGCCTCCAGCACCTCGATCTCCAGTTCCATGGTCAGTCCTTGCAGAGCAACAGGCAGCGGGTCATGGCGCGAACCATGTGGTTCTCCACGGTGGTCATCGAGACGCCCAGGCGCTCGCCGGCCGACCTGTAGGTAAGCCCTTCGAGCTGTACCGCGAGGAACACCTGGCGGGTACGCTCGCCCATGCCGTCGAGGGCGAGGTCGATGGCAGTCAGGGTCTCCAGGATCGACAGTCGCGTTTGCGCTGGAATGTCCAGCGGCTCCGGCCGCGCGGCCAGGCTGTCCAGATAGGCCTGCTCGGTGGCGCAGCGGCGGAAGCTGTCGCTCATCAGCGCCCGGACGCTCGCGCTCAGATAGCAGCGCGGTTCACGGAGGGCCTCGGCGCTACGCGAGGCGAACACGCGCACGAAGGTGCCGTGGGCGAAATCGGCGGCATCCTGGGCATTGCCCAGGCACAGGCGAAGCCATTGCCGGAGCCGGCTTCCATGCTCGACGCGGGGTTTGCCTATCGAGGCCGTCGGGCACGCTGGCCGTTCTTCTTGCGGTGGATGGGGGCTGGCGGGAGGGAGCATGGCAGTTCACGACACTTATGATAATGAGTCTCATTCTATTTACGCCCGAAGCGGAACTGCAACTGCGCATGCGATCGCCCGGCAGCGCCACCGTTCGGCGCCCAGCACGGCTCGAAACGCCCGCAGGTCTAGACTTCCACGGTCGCCCCCGCCCATGGAGACCCAGCCATGATCAGCAAGAACACCATCTGCCTCTGGTACGACAGTGCCGCCCTGGAGGCCGCGACCTTCTACGCCGAGACATTTCCTGACAGCGCCGTGCTGGCTGTCCATCGTGCGCCCGGCGACTACCCTTCCGGCAAGGAGGGCGACGTGCTGACGGTGGAGTTCCGGGTGATGGGCATTCCCTGCCTCGGCCTCAACGGCGGCCCGGCCTTCCGCCACAGCGAAGCGTTCTCCTTCCAGGTCGCCACCGACGACCAGGCCGAGACCGACCGCCTGTGGAACGCCATCGTCGACAATGGCGGCGAGGAAAGCGCCTGCGGCTGGTGCCGCGACAAATGGGGCATCTCCTGGCAGATCACCCCGCGCGTTCTCAGCGAAGCCATCGCCAGCCCCGACCGCGCGGCGGCCAGGCGCGCCTTCGAGGCGATGATGACGATGGGCAGGATCGATATCGCCGCCATAGAGAAGGCTTTCAAGGGCTGAACGCCCCAACGCCTTGCAGAGGAGTTCCGAAATGGATCGATTCACCGGCGGCTGCCTCTGCGGCAAGGTCCGCCTGGTGGCGAGCGGCCAGCCCTATCGGGTCGGCCTCTGCCACTGCCTCGACTGCCGCAAGCACCACGGCGCGTTGTTCCACGCTTCGGCGATCTTCCCCGAGGAGGCGGTGAGCATCGAGGGCGAGACCCGCGACTACGCCGGGCGTTTCTTCTGTCCGCAGTGCGGCTCGTCGGTGTTCTCGCGCAGCGCCGACGAGATCGAGGTCAGCCTCGGCGCCCTCGACGCTCCCGACCAGTTCCAGCCCACCTACGAACTCTGGACCATCCGCCGCGAGGGCTGGTTGCCGGCGTTTCCGCTGGCACGGCACTATGAAAGGGATCGCGAAGGCGACGGCCGTAGCGAAGAGTGATGTTATTCCGCCAGGAGAAGGGAGGCAGCATGGACGAACTGTTCGAAGAGCACCTGGAGATCGCCAAGGCGCTGTTCGCCCAGCGCTTGCCGTACTGGTGCGATGTCTTTCTGCGCCCGGCCGACCGGGCTTTCAACGCCTACCTGAATGCCCGCGGCCAGGCCTCCACCTACCTGGTGCTCGAAGGCTTCGATCCGGTCTATATTCCTCGCGGCTGCGACCTCGACGCCGTGCGCGCGACCGCCAGGGCCAGGGCGCGACTGAGAGAAGCGGGGCTGGGCGAAGACGCGCTGCCCGTACTGCTCTGAGCGCAGGCCGCCAGTATCGCGGAAGCATCTGCTGGCAATTCCTCCCACCGCACTGTCCGCCAACGGAAGGCTACATGAACGCCCACCCCTACCTGCTCCGCCTCGCCGCCGGCCTGGCGCTGCTCCTGCCGGCCGCCTGCACGTCCCCTGCCCCGCCAGCACCGAACCTGACCGCGCTGTTCGCCGACGCCCTGCACTGCCGCGGCGACTTCCCCGACGCCCGCGACCGCGCAACCGCCGAGCGCCTGCGCGCCGAGGGCGTCGAAGTGCTGGATCGCGCGCCCGGCGAGACCCTCGACCTGCTCTACCGCTTCGCCACCCCGCTGCGCATCGACGGCAGCCTGGTGAACGCGGTGCGGGTACGCGGCGACAGCGGCGTGCTGGTGATGGCCTACGCCGAGGGCGACCTCGAAGACTTCGCCCGGCGCCAGGGCGCGACGCCGCACCCGGCGGAACGCGCCGCGCTGGATGGTTTCGGCGAGCTGGAGGTGCTCTACAGCCGGCCGCTGTCGCCGCGTCCCGGCCTCGACGAAAGCCCGCCGCGCCTGGTGATCGGCCACGGGATCGAGGCGGCGGCGCAGGCGTTCCGCTGGGGCTGCCGGAGCTACGACGGTTGAGCAGGCGCTCCGCCAAGCCTGGCACCCGGAACTCGTAGCGGTTTTCGTCGCCTCCGGCGAGGTCAGGGTTGGAGACATGGCCCTCGGGGCAATATGCTGTGGCCACGACACACGCTGTGAGCGACTATCGATGCCAGGGACTGCACTGTTCGAAAAGCCACGCTGGTTGCGCGACCTCCTGCGCTTCCTGCCCCTCAAGAGCCAATTCGTCCTCTCCGGGAACATCCGCGACCTGCAAGCCTGCGAAGTGGTGCCGGGTACGGTCACCGCGCAGAGCTTCAACCAGACCCTCTGCGACGCCTTGCTGGACGCCGGCTACGCCCAGGTGCTGGCCTGGGATCCGCTGGCCGGGTTCCGCGTGCTCGGCCGGCCGGGCAGCGAGGCGGGGGCCACTCCGCAGGTGCTTCTCGACCTCGGCCTGACCCCGGTGGACGGCGCCGCGCCGGCCGGCATCGACCTGCTCGGCGCGACCCTGCAACGCCTGGTCAACCGTAGCGGCGAGCCGATCGCCCTGATCGTCGACTTCGCCTCGCGCCTGGCGGTGCGCAACGACGCCCTGAGCGCCGCCGAGCATCAGTTGTTCACCCAGGCCCTGGTGCTCTCCCACCAGGCCCGCAGCCGTCCCGCCGGGGAACAGCGCAAACCGTTCTTCAACAGCGTGCTGTGGGTGGTGGAAAAGGAAGGCGACCTGCCCGACTGGCTGCTGGTGGACAACCCGCGCCTGCGCCATATCCCGGTGTCGAAGCCCGACCAGCCGGCGCGCCGGGCCCTGGCCCCGGCGCTGCTCCGCGGGCTCGGCGGCGCGGGCGTCGCCGAGGAGGCCCTGCAACAGGCCGCCGCAACCTTCGTCGAGAACACCGAAGGCCTGCTGCTCCTCGATCTCAACGCCATCGTCCAGTTGGCGCGCGTGGAAGGCCTGGCCATGGAACGCATCGCCGACGCCGTGCGGCGCTACAAGGTCGGCGTCACCGAAGACCCCTGGTTGAAGATCGACCGCCAGCGCATCCGCCAGGCCGACGAGATCGTCCGCCGCCGGGTCAAGGGCCAGCAGCACGCGGTGACCCACATGCTGGACATCGTCAAGCGCGCGATGACCGGGGTCGGCGCCAGCCGCAAGGGCAACCGCCCGCGCGGCGTGGCCTTCCTCGCCGGGCCCACCGGGGTCGGCAAGACCGAGCTGGCGAAGACCGTCACCAGCCTGCTGTTCGGCGACGAGAGCGCCTACATCCGCTTCGACATGTCCGAGTTCAGCGCCGAGCATGCCGACCAGCGCCTGATCGGCGCGCCGCCCGGCTACGTCGGCTACGACGTCGGCGGCGAACTGACCAACGCGATCCGCGAAAAACCCTTCAGCGTGGTGCTCTTCGACGAGATCGAGAAAGCCCACCCCCGGATCCTCGACAAGTTCCTGCAGATCCTCGACGACGGCGTGCTCACCTCCGGGCGCGGCGATCGCGTGTACTTCTCCGAGGCGCTGATCGTGTTCACCTCGAACCTGGGCATCTACCGCCAGGGGGAGAACGGCGAACGGGTCGCCAACGTGCTCCCCGGCGAGCCCTTCGAGGCGGTGCAGGGCAAGGTCCACGGCGAGATCGAGCGCTACTTCAAGCTGGTTCTCAACCGCCCGGAAATCCTCAACCGGATCGGCGAGAACATCATCGTCTTCGACTTCATCCGCGCCGACGTCGCCGAGCAGATCTTCACCCAAATGGTCGACGGCACCTTCGCCGACCTCCGCGAGCAGCGCCTCGTCATCGAACTGGCCGAGGCGCCGCGCCAGGCGCTGCACGACCTCTGCCTGGGCGACCTGTCCAACGGCGGCCGCGGCATCCGCAACCAGCTCGAAGCGCGCCTGCTCAACCCGTTGTCGCGGGCGCTGTTCGACCAGGACGCGCAGCCGGGCGAGCGCTTCCTGATCAGCGCCCTCGACGCCGACGGCCTGACCCTGGAACGCCGCTGAGATGGAACTGAGCCTGTCGCGGGTGCATTTCCCGGTGACCACCCTGGGCCCGGGACGGCGCCTGGGCATCTGGTTCCAGGGCTGTAGCATCCGCTGCCCCGGCTGCATCTCCGCCGATACCTGGGGGCCGGGCCAGCGGCGCATCGCCCTGGCACGCCTGCTCGCCGACATCCAGCCATGGCTGGAGCAGGCCGAGGGCATCACCGTCTCCGGCGGTGAACCCTTCGAGCAGTTCGCTGCCCTCCTCGCCCTGCTCGGCGAACTGCGCCAGCGCAGCCGCGCCGACATCCTGGTCTACAGCGGCTACCCGCTGGAGCATCTGCACGCGCAACTGGAACAGGCCGCCGGGCTGATCGACGCGCTGATCAGCGACCCCTACCAACAGCACGCCGAACAGAGCCTGGCCCTGCGCGGCAGCGACAACCAGCGCCTGAGCCTGCTCACCGACCTCGGCCGCTCGCGCCTTGGCGGCTACCAGCGGCCACTGCGCGAAGACGACAAGGCCCTCGACCTGATGTTCGACCATGACGGCAGCGTGTGGATGGCCGGCATCCCGCGCCGCGACGACCTGCTGCGGCTACAGGACCTGCTGCGCGAACAGGGCCACCAACTTAGCGTCAGCGCCCATCGGCCGCGCTGAATGGATCGATACCGATGATACGTTTCTGCCCCAACTGCCAGAGCGAACGCTCGCTTTCGGAAATCTTCTGCGAAGGCTCGATCCAGGGCCAGCCCTGCGGCTGGGACCTTTCCGCCGAAGCCATCCATCCCGCCGGCTGGCGACCACAGCCGGTGCTGACCCAGGAAGCCATCGCGCCGCCCGCCAGCGAGCCGCCAACGGCGTCCGCCCCGCTCTGCGCCAACGGCCACCCGCTGCAACCCGGCGACCTGATGTGCCTGGAGTGCGGCGCCGCGCCGGCCGAAGGCCCGCTGCCGATGCAGGCCGAGGCCACGCCGCAGCCCGCCGTCACGGAAACCCTGATCGACGGCTGGCGCCTGCTGCGGCAGATCGCCAGCAGCGACGGCGTGCGCGAGCGCTACCTGGCCGAACATGCGGAAAGCGCCCGCCAGGCGGTGCTCACCCTGTATCGCCCGGGCGCCGAGCCGGACCCGGCGATCTACGACGTGATCCGCCGCCTGCCGCGCGAACACGTACCGGAAATCCTCGCCACCGGCCGCTGGGACGAGCGCGCCTACGAAGTGGTCGAGGAACTCACCGGCGGCAGCCTCGCCGACCTCGGCACCGTGCTGGAGGACCGCGAGGCGGTGCGCCACGTGGTCCGCGAGCTGGGCCACGCCCTGCACGTGTTCAACGAAGCCGGCCTGCGCCACCGCGACCTGCGCCCGGCCAGCCTGCTGGTGCGCAGCCACGAGCCGCTGGACCTGGTGATCAGCGGCTTCGGCTCGGCGCGCCTGTCGGAGTTCGACCTGGATATCGTCTCGCCGCTGGAGACCAGCCGCTACATGGCCCCCGAGGCGATCGCCGGCGGCGTGGCGGCGGCTTCCGACTGGTGGAGCCTGGGCATGATCCTGCTGGAGCAGTTGACCCGCGGCGCCTGCTTCGAAGGAGTCAACGCCAACGCCTTCCTGATCCACGTGCTGGCCAACGGCGTAGCGCTGCCCGACGACCTCGACCCGCAGTTGCACCTGCTGCTGCGCGGCCTGCTTGCACGCGACCGCCACCAGCGCTGGCAGTGGCCGCAGGTACAGGCCTGGCTGAACGGCGAGGCGGTGGACGCGCCGGCCTCGGCGGACAGCGAAAAGGACGACGCCGAAGGCGCCAGCATCGCCCTCGGCGCCCGGCGCTTCCGCAAGCCAACGGTCTTCGCCCTGGCCGCGGCCCAGGCCGAGCACTGGGCGGAGGCCCTCGACCACCTGCTGCGCGGGGCGATCGTCACCTGGGCCGAGCACATCGGCCTGTCGCCCAGGCTGCTCGCCGGCCTGCGCCAGGTGGCCCAGCACGAGGGGCTGGAGGACGACTTTCGGCTGATGCTGGCGCTCAAGCTGCTGAACCCGGAAATCCCGCTGATCCAGCGCGGCGAGATCGTCACCCCCGGCTGGCTGCTGGAGCATCCGCTGGAGGGCTACCGGCTGATCAGCGGCTCGGTCCCCGACCTGCTCGAACAGTTGCACACCGAAAGCTGGCTGTCGCGGCTCAAGACCCGCGCCGAGAACGTCCGCCAGCGCGCCCTGCACCAGCACATCGAACTCGCCGAAGAACAGTTGCGCATCTACCTGCTGTCGACCTCGCGGGCGCGCCTCGCCGCGCAGTGGCAGGAGCGCCAGCGCCTCCTGCCGGACACCGAGCACCCCGGCCTGCTGGCCCTGGCCGAGCGCCGGGTGATCGCCGAGGAAGACCTGATCGTCCTGCTCAGCGCCAACATCGGCCAGTTCCGTGCCGCCGAGGCGATCGTCGAGGAAGCCGCCGGCCTGGCCCGCGACGCCGATGTGCACCTGTTCGACGCGGAGACCGCGCGCGGCCTGTTGCAGCACTCGCGGCAGGAGCTGTACCGCCGCGTCGACGAACGCATCAGCGGCTTCGCCCGCAGCGGCGTGCCCAGGGTCGACGAATGGGCCGAGCAGTTCCGCCTGGAGCGGCGCATGCCGTTGGCGAGGGTCCTGGTGCTGCTGGCGATCCCGCCGGAACAGTGGCTGGAACCGCAGAAGCAGCAGTACGTGTCGCAGATCCTCGATTTCTTCGAGAAGAAAGTGGTCGCCGCGGTGATGCGCGGGCCGCTGGTGCGCATGAGCATCGGCAAGAGCACCCCACGCATCGACCTCAACGAACTGCACAGCGCGCGACGCCCCGCCGCCGCCCTGCTCGACCACCTGCTGCAACGCAACGCCCGCGCGGTGAGCCTCGACCCGGACAGCTTCCTCGCCAACCCGCAACTGGAAGTGCGGCTCAACGCGCTGTCCCGGCAAAGCTCGCTGTACAAGCGCGACACCGGCATCGACGGGCTCTACCTGGGCTTCCCCTTCCTGCTCAACCGCGACCCGCGCGGCACCACCCGCACGCGCATCGTGCCGCTGCTGCTGTGGCCGCTGAAGCTGCAACTGGAAGTCGGCAGCCGCGGCCAGGTGGCGCTGGCCTTCGACGGCGAGCGCGAGGAAGTGCGCCTCAACCCGGCCCTGGAAAGCCTGCTCGGCCCCGAGCCGTGCAAGCGCTGGCGCAAGGTCGCCGACGAACTGCTCGGCCGCTCCGCGCTGCGCGCCGCCGACGTGATGGATGCCTTCGGCCTGCTCGCCACCCCGCGCGGGCGGGTGCTGGAAGGATTGCCGCCGAGTTCCACCGAGGTCACGCCCTACCAGGACCAACTGGCCTGCGCCGCGGTGCTGTTCCACGTCACCTTCATGGGCCAGGCGATCGGCGAGGACCTGCGCCAGTTGAAGAGCCTGCCGCCCTCCGGCACTGGCCTGGAGACCGCGCTGCGCCTGCGCGAGAACGGCGAGCCGGAAGCCCGCGAGAGCCCGCCGGAGTTGCAGCGCTACTTCACCGTGGCCAGCGACCCGTCCCAGGAGGCCGCCGTGTTGCAGGCCCGGCAGAGCCCGGGGCTGCTGGTGGAAGGCCCGCCCGGTACCGGCAAGAGCCAGACCATCGTCAACATGGTCGCCGACGCCATCGGCCGCCAGCGCAGCCTGCTGATCGTCTGCCAGAAGCACGCCGCCCTGGAAGTGGTGCACAAGCGCCTGGTGGCCGAGGGCCTGGGCCAGCGCATCGTCATGCTCAACGACGTCAACCGCGACCGCGAACCGGTGATCCGCAACATCCGCGAGCAACTCGAAGCGCTGTTCGCCGACGCCGGCGGCGCCCAGGGCTGGGAGCGCCAGCGCGAGCGCCTGGCGGCGCGTATCGAGGCGCTGGAAGGCGAACTGGACCGCTACCACCAGAGCCTGCACCGCGTGGACGAGGCCACCGGGCTGAGCTACCGGCGTCTGCTCGGCGAACTGATCGAGCTGGAGAAAGGCTCGCCGCCGCTGGACTTCCCGGCCCTGCGCCAGCGCCTGGCGGCGCTGGACATCGGCAGCATGGCGCGCCTGGAGGAAAACTGCGCGCCGCTGGTCCGCCTCTGGCTACCGGCCCACTATGAAGGCAGCCCGCTGGCGCAACTGCGCGCCTTCGCCACCGACCAGGCCACCCTGCAAGCCTTCGCCGACAGCCTGCGCGCCTTCGGCGAAGCGGAGAACGCCCGGCAGAAAGCCCTCGACGAACACCCGGCGAGCTTCGAGGTCGACGACCCGACGCCCTACCGCGCCTGGCTGGCAAGCCAGGTCGGTACCCTGCTGAATTTGCGCGAGGAGCAGCGCCAGCGCCTGGCCCACTGGCTGCCGCTGTTCCGCGACGCCACGCCAGGGCAGCCGAGCCGTGGCGACGGCCTGTTGGCGGAGGCCGAGCAGATCGAACGGCAACTGCGCCAGCTCGACCTCGAACGGCATGCACCGCTGCTGTCGCCGGCCCTCGCCATGCTCGAAGAGAACAACCTCGAACGCTTCCAGGCCCACGCCCGCCAGGTGCTCGAGGCACGCACCTGGCTGGCTCGGCTCAACCCGCTGCGCCTGCTGCGGCGCGGCCGCCTGCGGCGCTTCCTGCGCGAGCACGGCGAGGCCGACGACGACAGCCGCCTGGCCACCCTCCTCGGCGCCTGCGACCTGGAGCGCCAGTGGCGGCCGCTGCGCCGGCAACTGGCGGCGCTGCAACAGAGCCTGGGGCTGGCGGCGCTCGCCGCTGACGCCGGCCCCGAACTGGCCAACCTGGCCGGCCACGCCAGCCAGCAACTGCGCGAGATCCAGGCCCTGGCTCGCGGCCTGGCCCAAGCGCCGCGCTCCGAGCAGCTCGACGTAGTGATCCTCACCGGCGAGAAACAGCGCTTCGAAGCGCTGCTCGGCGACCTCGACGCCGCGCTGATCCGCCAGGCCGCTCGCCAGCTCAGCCTGGACAAACTGAAGGTGCTCGCCGACTGGCTCGGCGACGAACTGCTGGAACAGCTGCACCGCGCCATCGCCGGCAACCAGAGCAACCTGCCGGCCCTCGGCCGCCTGCGCGAGGCGCTGCCGCAACTGGTCGCCTACCAGCGCTTCCGTGGCCGCGCCAACCAGCTCGAAGCCACCGACCTGGAATTCCTGGCCCTACTGCGCCAGCGCCAGGAACGACTCGACGCGATTCCCGCCGAAGCACTCGAAGCCACGGTGCGCCGCATGCTCAATCGCGAAGCGCGGCTGGGCTGGAAGCAGCGCCTGGAACAAGACAATCCGGAACTGCTGTTCAGCCAGGACGAAGCCAGGGCCAGGGTCGCCAGCCTCGCCGAAGCCGACGTGCAGATGCGCGCGCTGAACCGCGAACTGCTCGGCAAGGGAATCGACGCCGCGCGCCTGGGCAGCCGCAAGCAGTGGGAAGACGTCACCCGCCTGACCGGCAAGCGCTCGCGGCGCCTGCGCGAGTTCATCGAGCTGGGCGCCGAACTCGGCCTGATGAGCCTGCGCCCGGTCTGGCTGATGAACCCCGACCTGGCCAGCCGCGTGCTGCCGCTCAAGGCCGGGCTGTTCGACACGGTGATCTACGACGAAGCCTCGCAGATGCCGGTGGAATTCGCCCTACCGACCCTCTATCGCGGGCGGGTCACGGTGGTCAGCGGCGACGAGAAGCAGATGCCGCCGACCGCGTTCTTCTCCAGCCGCGTGGAAAGCGACGAGGCCGAGCTGTTCGACGGCGAAGCGCCCGACGAGGACGCCGACGAGGAGCAGCTCGAAGCCTACGAGGACACCTGGAACCGCCGCGAGATCAAGGACTGCCCGGACCTCCTGCAACTGGCGCGCAACGCCCTGCCCAGCACCACCTTGCAGATCCACTACCGCTCGGCCTACCGCGAGCTGATCGGTTTTTCCAACGCCTCGTTCTACGGCAACCGCCTGAGCGTGCCGGTACGCCATCCGCAGGCCAACATCCTGCGCATCAAGCCGCTGGAACTGATCCAGGTGAACGGCCTGTACCAGAACCAGAGCAACGAGCGCGAGGCCGAGCGAGTCGTCGACTACCTCGCCGAACTCTGGCGCCAACCCTACGCGGCGCGGCCGTCGGTGGGCGTGGTCACCTTCAACCGCAAGCAAGCCGACCTCATCGAGGAGCGCCTGGAACTGCGCGCCGAGCAGGACGAGGCGTTCCGCGCCGCCTACAGCGAGGAGCGCGAGCGCAGCGAAGACGGCGAGGACATGGGCGTGTTCGTGAAGAACGTGGAGAACGTGCAGGGCGACGAGCGCGACGTGATCGTCTTCTCCTCCACCTTCGGCCGCAACGGCCAGGGCAGCTTCCGGCGCAACTTCGGCGTGCTCGGGCAGACCGGCGGCGAGCGCCGCCTCAACGTGGCGGTGACCCGCGCGCGGCGCAAGGTGGTGATGATCACCTCGATGCCGATCGGCGACATCTCCGACATGCTCGGCACCCAGCGCTCTCCGAGCAGCCCGCGCGACTACCTGCAAGGCTACCTGGAATACGCCCGCGCACTGTCCGCCGGCGAGTTCGCCGGTACCGGCCAACTGCTCGAGCGCCTGCACACCGACCGCAGCGACCAACGCCGCCAGCACTACCAGCGGCACGACGGCTTCAGCGAGATCGTCGGCGAGTACATTCGCTCGCTGGGCTGGTCCGCCGCGCCCGCCAGCGAAGGCGACGCCTTCGGCCTCGACTTCGCCATCGAGAACCCGGCCACCGGCCTCTACGCCATCGGCATCGAATGCGACGCCCCCTGCCACCCGCTGCTGGAACGCGCCCGCGCCCGGGAAATCTGGCGACCCTCGGTGCTGCGACGGGCGATCCCGCACCTCCACCGGGTTTCCTCCCAGGGCTGGTACCACGACGGCGACAACGAACGCGCACGGCTGCGCGCCGCCATCGAGAAGGCCCTGGCGCCCAGCGCGGAAACCCATCCCACGGCAGCAGCGGAGGCCTCCCAATGAGCGGACCGAAAGTCGTACGAATCGTCACCCGGGAAGAAGCCATCGCCACCTGCGAGCGCGACCTGCAACGCCTGGACAAGGCCCTCGCGCGCTGGGAAAACCAGGCCAGCCGGCTCGCCCAGCTCAGCGACGCCGAGCGCGCCGCCGCCCACGCCCGCCGCGCCAGCCTGCACGCCCTGCTCGAACAGGAACGCTGGCTGGACGTGCAACTACAGGTGAAGATCGAAAGCGAATTCCTCAAGCGCGACCTCGCCGAACGCGAAGAGCGCGCCATCCGCCAGGCCGCGGAAACGCGCCAGCAACACCGCCGCCTCCAGGAAAACGCCAGCGCCCTGCTCCAGGCCCTCGACGCCAGGCCCGATGCCGCCAGCGCCGCACTCCGGCAAACCCTGCAAGCGCTGGCCGACGGCGCCCTCCGCGACGACGCGGAAGCCCTGCTCGCCCAAGGCTTAGCCGCCCTCGCCAGTGCTCCCACCGAAGAACGCCTCAGCGCAGCCCAGTACGAACTCGCCCAGCGCCTGAAGACCGACGAAGCGCCCATCACCCTGGAACAGTGGCGCGCCCGCCAGCAACAGGACGCCCCGCGCGAACAGCACCTGGCGCGCATCGACCGGCACATCGCCGAACTGCAACTGCTGCAAGGCGAGGCCAGCGCCCAAGCGTTCCTCGAGCGACTGGCCCGCGCCGAAGCCGAACAGCGCCCGGAGCGCCGCAACCTGCTGCTCGACAGCCTGGTCCTCGACCTCGCCCAGGCCGCCCGCGAACACCAGCAGCAACGCCAGCGACTGGAACACCTGCAAGACCTCGCCAGCGAAGTCGCCGCCCTGGGCGCCGCCGAACACGCCGAACTGCTCCAGCGCGCCGCCGCCTGCCAGCCCGACAGCGATCCGCAGCAACTCGCCGAACTCACCGAGCGATGCAACGCCATCCTCACCGCCCACCTCCAGCAACAGGCCGCCCTCGCCCGCCGCCAAGCCGTGCTCCAGGGCCTCGCCAGCCTCGGCTACGAAGTCCGCGAAGGCATGGCCACCGCCTGGGCGCAGACCGGCAGGGTCGTCCTGCGCAAACCCGCCACCCCCGGCTACGGCCTGGAAGTCGGCGGCAAGGCCGACAACGGCCGCCTGCAACTGCGCGCCGTCGCCCTCAACGCCAACCGCGACAGCCAGCGCGACCGCGACATCGAAACCCTCTGGTGCGGCGAGTTCCAACGCCTCCAGGCCCTGCTCGCCGCCCAGGGCGGCGAACTCAGCGTGGAACGCGCGCTGGGAGTGGGAGAAGTGGCGTTGAAGGAGATTGGCGAGGAAGAGCAGCAGGAGATGGGGGTGGTGCGGCAGAGGGGGTTGTGAAGGGGCCGGCTGGCGCCTCGGCGAGGCATTCGATCCGGGCAGTCCATCGCTTGACCCCTGGATGCCCCCTCGCTACCCTGCCGGCCAGGTGCTGAACACACCTTCTCTAGGCGGTTAGCCGCTCCCGAAAGCCAAGCGGTTTTTTACCTACACAGGAAAAAATCATGGCTACCCAGAAATCCCCTCTTTCGAATTCTCGACTTCTAACGATCGGCTACCAGCTCTATGAAAGCCGTCATAGCGATTGGGAACGTCGTGGCAAACCACGGCAAATTCCCTACCTGCGCTTGAGCGGCGACTGGCTGGAGGCTGCGGGCTTTGAGGTTGGCTGCAAGGTGAGCATTCAGGTCACCAGGCGGCGCCTTGTCATGCAAGTGGTTGAGGATTGAGGCCAAGCGCCCCTCGGGCAGAGGGTATCTGCTCAGGGGGCGCTGGTTTCGCTGTGAACCTTCATCCCATTCCTGCCGCATCTCGCCCTGCGCTCGCACGCCAGGCCTCGTAGGAAAACGTCGCTCAGACACCGCTGTCTCCTCGAGCTGAAGCCAGCATGGGAGAGCAAGCTCAGCGTGAAGCGAACTCCTGGACTACAGGAAGCAGCAAAAAACCTATGGGTGGCTGACGATTCGCCGAGGGCATGTCCGACAGCTTGTAGCCCCCTATCCCATGAAGAATCCCTACGATCTTTCTCCCTTCGTCTGAAGGAAGTATGGTGGCGGGCAATGGCGTCGCAGACGCCCGAGGCCCCGCCTCGCCGCCAGCCCGAAAAGATTCCTGGATATCGCCGTGACAAACGCATCGCCCCCCTCCTCCCTGGTAGACGTCGGCCAGCTCGCAGCCGCCCTCGAACGTTTCGCCGCCGAGCGCAACTGGGCCCAGTTCCACTCGCCGAAGAACCTGGTCATGGCCCTGACCGGCGAGGTTGGCGAACTCAGCGAGATCTTCCAATGGATGGACGAGGAGCAGTCGAAAGACGCCGCGCGTCATCCCGACACCGCCCAGGCGGTGCAGGACGAACTGGCCGACGTACTCATGTACCTGGTGCGCCTGGCCTCGGTCCTCGGCGTCGACCTGGATGCCGCCGCCCGGCAGAAGCTGGAGCAGAACAACCGGAAATACCCGATAGAGAAAGCCCGGAATAGCAGCAAGAAATACGACCAGTTCTGAAGAAAGGCCATATCAGGGAAGATCGACGTGATCGTTTACGAAGCGACCAAGAAGCAGTTCCTGCAAGACAGCGACAACGACGATATCGAAGAGGTGATCCTCCAGCATTTCAAGGCGGTCACCGGCAAAAGCGTCGGCAACTCGGAAATCAACTCGTGGAAAGGCTCCCTCGGCTACATGGCCAAGGTACTGCGCGACGAGGAAGTGCCCGACGACACTGGCCTGGCCATCGAGTTGCATATCCCCCAGACCTCCAAGCGCATCGACATCACCCTCACCGGGCGCGACGAGTCGGGAGCCAAGAACGCGGTGCTGGTTGAACTGAAGCAGTGGAGCAAGGCCAGCGCCACCGGCAAGGACGCCATCGTCCGCACCGCCCTGGGCAATGGCCTGCGCGAGGTCGTCCACCCCTCCTACCAGGCCTGGTCCTACGCCACCCTGCTGGAGGGTTTCAACGAGGCGGTCTACGAGGCAAGCATTTCCGTCCGCCCCTGTGCCTACCTGCACAACTACCCGCGCGACGGTGTGATCGACTCCCCGCACTACCGCGACTACATGGAAAAGGCCCCGCTGTTCCTCAAGGGCAAGGACGAACTGGCGCGCCTGCGCAGCTTCATCAAGCAGCACATCAGGACCGGCGACGCCAAGGAAGTGCTCTACGAGCTGGCCAACGGCCGGATCCGCCCGTCCAAGGCCCTGGCCGACTCGCTCAAGGGCCTGCTCGCCGCCCAACCGGAGTTCGTACTGATCGACGACCAGAAGGAAATCTACGAGTCCGCCATCGCCGCGGCCAGGTCAGCCTCCGAGACGCATCCCCGTGTACTGATCATCGAGGGCGGCCCGGGCACCGGCAAGACGGTGGTCGCGATCAACCTGCTGGTCCACCTCACCGGGCTCGGCCTGGTCGGCAAGTACGTGTCCAAGAACGCCGCGCCACGCAAGGTCTACGAATCCAGGCTGGTGGGTTCCATCACCCGCAGCCGCTTCTCCCACATGTTCACCGGCTCCGGCGGTTTCATCGAGACCGAGCCCAACACCTTCGACATGCTGATCGTCGACGAGGCCCACCGCCTGAACGAGAAGAGCGGGCTCTACGGTAACCTCGGCGAAAACCAGATCAAGGAACTGATCGAAGCCTCCAAGTGCGCCATCTTCTTCATCGACGAAGACCAACGCGTCACCCTCAGCGACATCGGCAGCAAGCAGGCCATCCGCGAGTTCGCCAAGGCGAAAGGCGCCACGGTCGAGGAATACAGCCTCGCCTCGCAGTTCCGCTGCAATGGCTCGGACGGCTACCTCGCCTGGCTCGACGACGTGCTCGACATCCGCCCGACAGCCAACCAGCAACTCGACACCAGCCAGTACGAATTCAAGGTCTTCGACACCCCCGAGGCCCTGCACGCCGCCATCGCCGCCCGGAACCAGGACAACAAGGCCCGCGTCGTGGCCGGCTACTGCTGGCCGTGGCGCAGCAAGAAGGATCCCCGGCAACAGGACATCGTCATCGGCGACTACCAGCGCCAATGGAACCTCGACCAGGACGGCAGCCTCTGGATCATCGCCGAGAACTCCATCGAACAGGTCGGCTGCATCCATACCTGCCAGGGCCTGGAGGTCGACTACATCGGCGTCATCATCGGCCCGGACCTGATCGTCCGCGACGGCAAGATCATCACCGCCCCCGAACAACGTGACCGCCACGACAAGTCCATCCGCGGCTACAAGAAGCTGATGAAGGAAAACCCGGAACTGGCGCGGAAGGAGACCGACCTGATCATCAAGAACACCTACCGGACGCTGATGACCCGGGGGATGAAGGGGTGCTACGTGTTTTGTACGGATGAGGAGACGGCGAGGTATTTTCGGGGACGTGGCGGGAGGTAGGACAGCTTCCAGGGTATCGTGGACGCGTCATGCAAAGAGATGGGGATGAGGGATTTTAATATTCTACCCCTTGTACCCCATGCCAGTGGTCGACCTCATAAATCATTGATTTTAAAAGCCTCACTTAGGGCGCTCGCTGCCACCGATGCCCCACGATGCCTGACGATCTTCAACGACTCCCCGCAAAAGTCCCTATGCCTCGGAAAAGCCGCCAACCCCAACAACACCACCTAACAACAAGAAACAGGACCTCGTGCCGAGCTTGTTAGCGCGACTGACTAGCCGTCCGAAAGCAAAATGTAGTGGTCTACTGATCCCGGACACCGATTT
>NZ_KV813520.1:0-294 GCF_001813645.1 Pseudomonas sp. HMSC063H08 | reverse complement strand
CCTGGTCAGCCGAGACGGGATCAACCCTGCGCGACACCTTGGAAGCCTGGGCCAAGCGCGCACGCTGGACGGTCCGCTGGGAGCCGCAGGATCTCAACTATCCGATCGAAGCTCCCCTGAGCTTCCACGGCTCCTTCGAGGACGCGGTATCCGAGCTGTTCCCGCTGTATGACGCTGCCGAACGGCCCTTCCTGGTGAACGCCAGCCGGCCGCAGTCCCTGATCATCATCAAGGAGCGCAAGAACTGATGCGTGCCCCCCTGAAGAACCTCTTGCCTTGCCTCCTGATCCCCGC
>NZ_KV813519.1:0-1264 GCF_001813645.1 Pseudomonas sp. HMSC063H08 | reverse complement strand
AGCAGGCGCTCATGCTGTTCTGCTGCCGCATCGAGACCGATTGGACTCAGGTGCTCTCCGAGCGGTCGCACGTACTGACACACCGGGCCGTTATCGGTATCGTGGATCGACAGCACGAACCAACCGGCGCCTTCGGGCCGCGTTGGGATCCACTCGCTGTATCGTTGGTCCGAACGGGCAGAGTCGTAGAGGCGAGGCGCATCCGACTCCATGAAGACGTTCTGCAACTCCAGTCCAAGCCGGCGCAGAGTTTCCTGCGCCTCGCTGGAAGAGCAGTTGTCGGCCAGGTCCGGATAGTTCGGATGGGTCCAGAAGCCGAACTGGTCGCGCTCGACCAGGTGGGCTTGAATCATAGGCTTCATGCCAGGCCCCCCTCGCTCATGCCAAGCACTGCACTTGCCTCTGCGGCCAGTTGCTGGCCTTCCGGGCTAGGCGAGCTGCCGACGAAGAGCATCAGCCGCTCGATGACCTTCACGGTGTCCTGGGAGGGTTGGGCGAACTCGGCCAGGTGATCGATGGCAGTCGCGATATTCCAGATAGCCCTGTTCATGTCCCGCTGGATCACGTGGATCGAGCTGGCATTGGCCGCGATGGCCAGTTGCGACTTCGTCTGCAACAGTAGGTCGTGGGCGATTTGGAGCAGGGCGTTCTGCAGGGGCTGTCCACAGGCACGCTGCTGAGCGCGAACCGGAGCGACAAGGCCCTGCAGCATCGCAGCACCTTCAGCCTCGACCAGCAGATTGTCGGAAGCACCGGCGGCAGCGCCTGCTTTGGCCATGTAGCCTTGCACGTAGGCGTCGAACTGGGTCTCGGCGATCAGGCTCAGGATGAGGTTGTTGCGGTTCTGGAGGTTCATATGAGGCCCTCCGGAGCCGATTGCAGAGCGTCTGTCCAGAGCTGAAGGGTTTCCTGCTCCTCGCTGGTCAGAGCGATCTGTGCGATGCAGTCAGCGACCTTCTGCTTGATGACGCGCAGGCGCTCCTCGACTTCACTGCCATCGTCGTAGGCGATTTCGTCAATCAGATGACTAATGAAGTCACATCGCAGTCTCCCCACCTGACTAGCGAAATACTCGGCTTCACTGCGCCACCCGATGAGCTGCTTGGGACGCTCCAGCCAACCTTTCAGTCTTGAGTGGAGTTCTCGGGTGGAGTACAGGGGATCGAACACCTTGGCCCGGTTGTAGATCAACGCGATCTGCAGGATTTCCAGCCGCTCTTCGAGCGTATTTCCCGGAAGCGGGTAGTTCGAGGCGACCAGTTGC
>NZ_KV813518.1:0-253 GCF_001813645.1 Pseudomonas sp. HMSC063H08 | reverse complement strand
CCGGAAGCGGGTAGTTCGAGGCGACCAGTTGCTTGGCCAGGCGCCCGCGCAGCTCACGCCGCTTCTTGGCCTGTTTCTCGTCGCGATCACGCTTTTCCTTCGCATGCTCGACCTGCTGGTTCACCGAGTCGAGCAAGCGCGCAGCGTCTTGTAGGAGCTGCTTTTGTTCGAAGCTCAAGTAGGAACCCAGCTTCCCGAACAGGTCGGTACCGCCACCAGTCAGCTTGCGTATTTCTCGCGCAGCGCCGGTCAA
>NZ_KV813517.1:0-1029 GCF_001813645.1 Pseudomonas sp. HMSC063H08 | reverse complement strand
CGGCGGCAGCTCAAGGTCAACCAGGCGTCGGGCAAGACGAATGATCCGGAACAGTTTCACCAGGGCTTCGTCATTGAGACGGCCTGCCTGGCTGGATGGCTGATCGCCTGTGGTGGGTTGGCCCAGCAGCAACTGAGCGAGGCCAGCTGAGAATTGAAACTCGCCCAGGGCGTCGCGGCAGGTCTGCTGGTCGTGTGAGTTCAGGACGACTTGGACCTGGCCGCTGAGCGCTTGAAGCAGCGTCATGAGGTGCAGCGCTGAATCAGTAATCTCAGGGTCTTCATTGGGCTCGCGATACGTGTAACCCACACCGCCCTGAATCCTGACGATCTCTCCTGGGGCGCCGACATGCAGAGCGATCTCTTCAGCCAGATCAGCGATGTGCTGTCGCAGGATCTCGGGGGTATCGATCGACCGCTCGATGTACCAGAGATCGGTGATCGGGTGCAGGCCGCCGACTTGCACTGGGATTGCCTGCAGAGCTGTTTCCTCGAAGACAGGTAGATGTTCACCCTCGAGAGCGGCCAGCCGTTGGCGAGTCTGCTGGATCTTTGTGGATACCGGGCTCACGATATGACCTGCCAAGAGCTCAGCACGCTCCTCGTCGGTCAGTTGCTGCTGTTGTACAGGTAGCGGCGGAGTTGGCGGGGTAGAGGGATTACCCGGGAGGCTATTGATCTTGGACGTTTGGAGGCCGGCAGCGGGGCTCTGTGATTGTGCTTGTCCAGTAGTCGACGCAGCAGGACTTTCCTGCCCTACTGGTGGAATTTCAGGTGGTGCGGTAGGTGCGGGCAGGTCGATCAGAGTGCCCCGGCGCTGTTCCTGCTGGCCGTTGGTGATCTCGAGCAGAATCTGGTCATAACGCAGGCCCAGGGGCCGCTTCATCTGGTCGATGAGTTCGTCCTGGAAACGCTCGAAAATGAATTCGTCAGGGCTACTGTCGAAGATCGCCAGAGTGTCCTGGAACATCATTTCGAAGTCGATCCCTTCACCGGCGTATAGACGTGTCCAGCAGGAGGATGCCGACTT
>NZ_KV813516.1:0-289 GCF_001813645.1 Pseudomonas sp. HMSC063H08 | reverse complement strand
CCAGCGTCAGCCTGGCCAGGAACTCTTGTGTCACGGTGTCGCGGCCCCAGGCCGAAAGAAAGACCAGGTTGCGCTGCTCGTCGCACACGCAGGCGTCGACGTACAGGTCTGGGCACTCTTCGATCTGGTAGAGCGGGGTGGGACTGGGCATAGGAACCTCCTGGAAGGAGGAGCCACGCCGCCCTCAAGGGGCGGTGAAGCCCCTCGGGGTGTAGTCCAACTGGTGCAGGGGAGCGTGGTGGCTACCGAACGCTCTTGGTGTGAGGGTCGAAGCTGAGCCCATCGGCTT
>NZ_KV813515.1:0-297 GCF_001813645.1 Pseudomonas sp. HMSC063H08 | reverse complement strand
CGAGCAAAAGGTGGGCGGGCTGGACGCTTACACATAAGCTAGATCAGTACCCACTGATGCGGCAGCAACTGGCTGATGTCTTTCGGCCGTAACGTCGGCAGCCGCGTCAGCACCTCTTTGAGGTAGACATACGGATCATTGAGCAGCAGCCCTGGTTGAGGCCTAGATCATGCTGTCACGACTGCCGGGGGAGTAAACGATAAGGCCGCGTTTGAGTGGGGGCACGGCCTCCAGGCGGGCGGTCACTACCCCATGATTTTCCGGTATGTAGTGGTCAACCCATCCCGGACAGTGGGT
>NZ_KV813514.1:0-350 GCF_001813645.1 Pseudomonas sp. HMSC063H08 | reverse complement strand
ACCACGTTGCTGTCGGCGATAGACTGGCTAGCCAAGGATCACTAGCGTCGCGCCAAGAGACTCTTGGCTAAGAAATCAGCGAGGATTCCAACATCCCTCTTTTGGGCCTCCAGGATGCCCTGCACTTCACCTGGCAGAACCTCGACCTCCTCCCCATCCACAATCTTTACAATTCTCTTGCGGCCGGAGCTGGTGAGGCTAAGCCTCAACTCCATTGCCGGCCGGGCATTGATGTAAATGCTCTCGAGCAAGCGCTCCATGACTTCGACTACTCCTTAATATCAATTAGCCAGCTACATACAGGAATTATGCTACCCAGGACATGCAGGCGTCACCCCTACTTATGTACG
>NZ_KV813513.1:0-267 GCF_001813645.1 Pseudomonas sp. HMSC063H08 | reverse complement strand
TCAGGTGCGCGTCAAGCGACAGCTCGACCTGAATACCCTGCTCCCCAGTCTGCCCATCACGGCTACCGCCTTGGGCGCCTGGCGGCTGGACGACTACTACGTCACGGCGGTGAAGCTGCAGAACGCCAGCGCCCAGCACCTGGCCCTGGATCCCAGGGACCTGATGGGCAATTTCATCGCCGCAACCTTCCAGCACCCGTACTTGGGACCCCGGGGCGACGCTTCCGACACCACCACCGTGTATCTGGTGACGCGCGGCCGCGGCCT
>NZ_KV813512.1:0-983 GCF_001813645.1 Pseudomonas sp. HMSC063H08 | reverse complement strand
AGAGGGCGATGCCTCGACCGGGAAATGGCAGGAGCTGACCCCGTCCCTGAGCCTCAACTGCGCGGTGTTTCCCAACTCAGGGCCGAAGACGCAAGCCGTCGACGGCGATTACGCCTGGGCGCTCTGGCGTCCCTACTCCTGCTGCCAGCGCAAGGGGCAGATCTTCCTCGGCAGTACCGACTTCCAATAAGGACACGGAGACGAATCATGCGAATGAACATCACCTCGGTCGCGCTGACGTGCCTGCTCGCAGCGCAACTTGCCCAGGCCGACGACCCGATCAACGTGTCCAAGACCGGCACGGTGCTCAGCGACGAGGTCCTCTACAGCATTGGCGGCGGCAGTGCGGTGAGCATGGGCAGCGCCGGCCAGATGGACTCGATCGGCGTCGGCTTCGGCTGGAACAACGACCTTATGTGCGGAAACATGAACCTGAGCACCACCCTGGAGAACCAGCTCAACGGTGCCACACAGGGTTTCCAGAACATCATGGGCTCAGTCATCCAGAACGCGACCGGCGCAGTCATGTCGCTGCCGGCGTTGATCATCCAGCGCGCGAACCCTCAACTCTACAACCTGATCACCAATGGCATCCTGCAGGCGCGGATCGACTACGACCGCTCGAAAGGGACTTGCAGAGCGATCGCCGAGAAGATGGCTGACATCGCTGGCGAGCAGACCGGCTGGGGGAAAATCGCCGAAGGCCAGGCCCTGGGCGCCACACTGGCCTCTGGCGGGAAAGACGCCGTATCCGCCCTCGAAGCAGTGGAGAAGAAGGGCGGCAACGATGGCATAACCTGGGTCGGTGGAGACAAGGCCGGCGGCTCCGGCCAGAAGCCCATTCGCATCGTCAACGACGTGACTCGGGCGGGCTACAACCTGTTGACCAGCCGCTCAGTGAATGACTCGTCGAGCGTGCCTTCCGCCAGTTGTAACAACGGCCTGGTCTGCAACACCTGGTCCTCCCCCCAGGAAGCCGCCGC
>NZ_KV813511.1:8012-108115 GCF_001813645.1 Pseudomonas sp. HMSC063H08 | reverse complement strand
GAAGCGGCTCGGGGATCGCGATCAAGATGCCGTTGACGCCGGGGGCGGCGGACGCCGATGTCGCAGGACGCCCGCTACAACCCGCCAACGCCGGTCTCCACGCCAGCGATCCGAAGCAGAACGGCGAATACCGCTTCGATATCCGTTTGCAGGATATTCCCGGAGACGAAGGATTCCCCTTGATTCATACGCCCTGGCGCATCGTCCAGGGTAAGGAGCACAACCTGGTATTGGAAGGCGAGAGCGACGAGAAGGGACGGTTGGTGCTGGACGACACTCAACAGCGTCAGCTATCGAACGCCTGCGAGCGTGCGCCTGGCGATGTCTGGCTGGTGTATCCGGGGCAACGAATAGGCATCCGTCCGCATCGGGAGCGTGAGGGTTGGGACGCCACGCGCCACGCGCTGGGCGCGCTGGACTTCCATGACACCCTGGGCGGCCAGCGCGCGCCCACCCCGCTCGAACACCAGCGCGGCAAGCTCGACAGTTGCTGCGAAGGCGACCTTTATTCCCACCTACTGGCCAAGGACTGATCCATGTTGCAGAAGAAGCCCTACAACGGCCTCCACGAAAAGGAACTCAACCAGATCAACCAGCAGGATGGCAGCCCCTGCGTAGCCATTTCCGCACCGGGCTGTTTCATCAAGGGGTCCAACCTCTTTTCCGAAAAGCGGGCCGGTAACCGGGTCCGCTTCTTCACCACCGGCCGGGACTACTTCAGCGACCTGGCCAGCGCCCTCGACAGCGCCAGTTCGAGCATCTTCATCACCGGCTGGCAGGTCAACTACGACGTCCTCCTCGACGGCCGCCGCAGCCTCTGGCAGTGCCTGCGCCAGGCGCTGGAGCGCTCGCCCGCGCTGAAGGTCTACGTGATGCCCTGGCTCAGCCCTTCCGGCAGCCTCGGCACCTATGACTTCGAAACCATGCTCGCGGTGTTCCAGCTCAACGCCGGACTCGAGGGCGGCGCGCGCGCCTTCTGTACGCCGGCGATCCAGCAGAGCGACATGCAGGGACTGGGCGTCGCCTTCTCCCACCACCAGAAATCCGTGGTGATCGACAACCGCATCGGCTATGTCGGCGGGATCGACCTTGCCTATGGCCGTCGCGACGACAACGATTTCAGCCTCGACGCCTCCGGGCGCCGGGGCAACGACGCCTATAATCCCGGCCTACCGCATCTTGGCTGGATGGCGGAGGACGAACACGTCAGCTCCATGGGCCTGATGATGGCCACCCTGTTCGACCTTTCCAGGCCGCTCGCCAGCCTGACGCTGCATGCGCCCACCCTTCGCCTGTCGCCCTTCCCGCACATCGCCGCCAGCGACGAACCGCTGCTGAGCATTCCCCTCGCACCCAGCCGCGCCCGCGCCCTCAACGGCGCCGCCTACCTTTCCGACCTGTTCCGCAGCCCGATGCTGCCCTCCCTGCAATGGCTCGGCCGCGCCTACAACAGCTCGAAAGAAGGCCTGGACGAAGGCTTCGAACGGCTCGATGCGCTCAGGCGGCAGATGGTCGCCAGCAGCATCCGCGCCATTGCCAACCTGATCGCCGACAACCTCGACGCCCTGCCCATCGAGCCTGAACTCGAACGCCGCCTGCGCGCCTGGCTGGAGGAACTGCGCACGGCCGCGCTCAACCTGCCGGAAGCCCTGCGGATCAAGAGCCTGCTCCTGATCAACCAGTGGATGAGCGAAACCGAACTGGGCCAGGTCCTGACCCTGATCAGCGGCAAGGGCTTCGAAGATATCCCGCAGAACCTGAGCGGCAAGGCCGGCGAGTTGGCCGGCTCGCTGTTCTGGACACTCCACAGGCTGTTGCAGGCCCGCGCCGGAGGCCACCAGCAACCCTATCGCTACCTGGACGAAGCGCCTCAGCCATTGGCCTCGCCGGACAACGCCCGGCTGGCCGCCGACCAGCCGCGCATGCCCTGGCAGGATGTGCATTGCCGCATCGAAGGGCCGTCGGTGTACGACCTGGCGCGCAACTTCATCGACCGCTGGAACGGCCAGCAGGCCTACCTGGCCAAGACGCCGGCGCTACAGGATACGGCGCTGGTACGCAGCGCCCTGGAAGCCGTGATGAAGTGGCTGAACAGCCTGGCCGCCGCCGCGGGATTGGAGAACTACCTGGACGAGAAGCGCAACCTCCGGCCCGAACTGGACCCACCCACGCCCTGCTGGATCAACGCGCCGGAACAGTTGCCGCAAGAGCCGGAGGTGCGCCGCGGCGGCATGACCGTACAGGTACTGCGCAGCGCCGCGGCGCGCATGCTCGAACAGGAGCAGGCCGGCCGCCTCGGCGCGGGAGTGAACCTGCCCTTGCAGGTCGGCGTCTCCACCGAAGGAGTCCAGAGCAACTGCAAGGACGCCATGCTCCTGGCGATTTCCGGGGCGCAGCAGTTCATCTATATCGAGAACCAGTTCTTCCAGAGCGAGTTCGGCAAGGAAGGCGAAGTTTTCAAGGATCTGCCCCTTTCAGGCCCCATGGCCAGTCTGCGCGACGTTGGCAGCCTGCGACGCGACTTCGTCGTCCGGATACGCTTGGAGGAAGCCCTGGAGCAGCGCGACCTCTGGCTGCTGGACTGGGCCGAAGTGGAGAAGATCGCCCAGGAGCCTGGCACCGAGGCCCGCCAGTTCCTCAAGTCGATGCTCGCCATGTGGGGCGTGAACGCCCAGGGCTGGCTCACCCACAAGCTCGGCGAGGCCCAGCACGGCCTGCTCAACGAGATCGGCGAAGCCCTGGCGCGGCGCATCGAACGGGCCATCCAGCGCGAGCACCCGTTCCACGTCTACCTGGTCCTGCCGGTGCACCCGGAGGGCGCGCTGAACGTGCCGAACATCATGCACCAGGTGCACCTGACCCAGCAGAGCCTGGTGTTCGGCGAACAGAGCCTGGTCAAGCGCATTCAGCGGCAGATGGCGCTCAAGGCCCTGGAAGGCAAGTCCGACCCGGCCCAGGCCCGGGAAATCATCGAGCGCAAGGACGCTCGCGGTCGCCCGGTCTACGAACAGCAGGACTGGAGCCGCTACCTGACCCTGCTCAACCTGCGCACCTGGGCGGTGCTCGGCGGGCGGGTGGTCACCGAACAGATCTACGTGCACAGCAAGCTGCTGATCGCCGACGACCGGGTGGCCATCCTCGGCAGCGCCAATATCAACGACCGCAGCCTGCAAGGCGAGCGCGACTCCGAGCTGGCGGTGATGGTGCGCGACAGCGAGCCGCTGACGGTCAGGCTGGACGGCAAGAACGACGCCATCGTCGGCAAGGCCATCCACCAGTTGCGGGTGAATTTGTGGAAGAAGCATTTTGGCTTGAGCCAGGGGCCAGGCGGTTTCGTCAAGCCGGCCAGCGAGTTGAGTGCTTATCTGTCCATCCCGGCGGCTCAAGAGGCCTGGGAAGCTATACAAACATTAGCCAAGGAGAATACTCGTGCCTATGAACGGACTTTCAATTTTATTCCCCAAAATATCAGCCAGACTCAACTGCAACTGACTCCAGAGCCGCCTAAAGGATTTGAGGACGGATTTCCCGCCTCCATATGGCCAACCTGGGCATACAGAAAACCTGGCGAGTTAAGGGCGGGCGGACAACTGATGGAGCCGATGCCATATCAGGAAATCTTCTGGCGCTCATCTAATCTCACTTCGGTGAAAACCTTCCCACCACCCAACGGGGTTTCCGGTTTCATCACGGCTCTACCAACCAGTTGGACCCGTGGTGAGCGCAATGATTCTGGCTTGAATCTAAGCATCCTGGCACATCAGGACAGCAGATCGCTTCCCACCCAGGTCGCCATGAATGGAGATAGCTCGGCACAAGGAAAGCATCGCACATGAAAAGGGTTTTGATGGGTCTTATCCTATTGAGCAGCTCGAATATAACTTGGGCAGAAGCCCCCTCAAGTAAATACCAGGAGTGTCTGGGTCGAATGACCTTCGAGATACCGGAGGAGATGGAGTGGGCAACTTATGATGCCTCACGAGTCTGGCAGATATCCAAAGGGGGGGGGCATAACTTTACCGCCGAGGTGACCGCCGTAGGTGACAACGGCAGCTATGACTACGACAGTATGATTTTTTACGTTTCCGAAAAGGTTGATAAAAATGAATTCCATAACGCCTCAAACTACATAAAAGGAACAGCAGAAATATACCAAGACCATCTTAGAGAAAACATAAAACTAGATAAGAAAGCAATAAGTACGCTCCAAAAAAACAAGAGCGAAGAGAAAAGTATTGAACGGATAAAAAAAGGAATCGCAGAAATGGAGGCCAAGATTCCTCTCGCCAAGATCTACGAACACGATCTCGGCATCCCCGACTCCCATATCCTTGGCAGCAAGAATATCCCCTTCCATGTCCTGCTCTGGCGCAACCAGCGGGTCTATTACTTCACCTTCTCCAAGCCGACCGAGAACTCCGCCCAGCGCATCAAGGACCTAATCGCCCGTTTCCGCACCCGCGAGCTTTACGAAGTGCCGAACGAACCGGGCATCTGCTTCCCCTACGGCTTTATCGCCGACGACGGCAAGACCGCCTACGAACTGAAGAACAGCCTGCGTTTCACCCGCACGCCCAACGTGATCTTCAGCCTGCTCACCGCCTCGGCCAACGATCCCTGGCAGACCCGTCCCACCAGCGGCCTCTACGACAGCGACTTCCGTCCCGGCTACGACCGGCAGAAATGGAAAAAAAGCGCGCTGCTCGACAGCCTCCACATCGGCAAGCGCCTGGCCGCCTTCGAAGGCTGGCGCCTCGACCCGCGCCCCGACTCCGGCGAACGGGAACGCGCCTGGTTCGGCCTGGCCCATACAGGCGGCACCCTCGATCCGCTGGTAGCGATCCAGGTGCAGACCTTCCAGAAAGGCACCGACGACCTCACCGACTACACCCCGCCCCCCGAAGAAGTACTGCCCCGCCTGAAGGCCCTGAGCCAAAGCATCGAGCAGCGGCTGGCGCGCTGAAACCCACATCGCGGGCACTTGCACGAGCCTCCGCCATGGACCATGGGTCCTGGCGGCGCCTGCGACTGACTGGGTTGCCATGCCAAACTGCGAAGGTACGCTAGCCTTGCAGGGCAATCCCACCCGATAATAGGGGATTTCCCCGACGGCCCCGGCCCTGCAACGAATGCTTCGCGTATGACTGAACTCGCCCTGATCCTGGTCAGTGCCATCCTGGTCAACAACTTTGTCCTGGTGCAGTTCCTCGGCCTGTGCCCGTTCATGGGCGTGTCGCGGAAGATCGAGACGGCCATCGGCCTGTCCCTCGCCACCACCTTCGTCCTGACCCTGGCGGCGATGTGCAGCCATATCCTGCAACGCTACGTGCTGCGCCCGCTGGACCTGGAGTACCTGCGCACCATCGGCTTCATCCTGGTGATCGCGGTGGTGGTGCAGTTCACCGAGATGCTGGTGAAGAAGACCAGCCCGCTGCTGTACCGGGTGCTCGGCATCTTCCTGCCGCTGATCACCACCAATTGCATCGTCCTCGGCGTCGCCCTGCTCAACGCCAACAAGGCTGAATACGGCTTCCTCCAGGCCACTACCCAGGGCTTCGGCGCCGGGCTGGGCTTTTCCCTGGTGCTGGTGCTGTTCGCCGCCCTGCGCGAGCGCATCGCCATCGCCGACGTGCCGGCGCCGTTCCGCGGCGCGGCCATCGGCATGATCACCGCCGGCCTGATGTCGCTGGCGTTCATGGGCTTCAGCGGGTTGGTCCGGCCATGAACGGCGTGTTCCTGGCGATCGGCGCGCTGCTGCCGATCTGCCTGGCCGGCGGTGCGCTGCTCGGCTATGCGGCGGTGCGCTTCCGCGTCCAGGGCGACCCGGTCGCCGAGCAGGTCAACGCCCTGTTGCCGCAGACCCAGTGCGGCCAGTGTGGCTACCCCGGCTGCAAGCCCTACGCCGAGGCGATCGCCGCCGGCGACAAGATCAACAAGTGCCCGCCGGGCGGCGAAGCGACCATCCGCGCCCTCGCCGACCTGCTCGACCTGGAGCCCGAGCCGCTCGACGCCGCCGAGGAAACCCCGCCGCGGGTAGCCTACATCCGCGAGGCCGAATGCATCGGCTGCACCAAGTGCATCCAGGCCTGCCCGGTGGACGCCATCGTCGGCGCCGCACGGCTGATGCACACGGTGATCGCCGACGAATGCACCGGTTGCGACCTGTGCCTGGAGCCCTGTCCGGTGGACTGCATCGAGATGCGCGAAACCCCAGACGACGTGCGCCACTGGAAATGGCCGCAGCCGTCGCCGCGACTGATCGCCAGCGACCGGGAGCGAGCGGCATGAGCGCCCTGCACGCCTTCCCCGGTGGCCTCTGCCTGCCGGCCAACAAGGAGCGCTCCACCGCCCTGCCGATCCAGCAGGCGCCGCTGGCGCAGCGCTACATCGTGCCGCTCGGCCAGCACATGGGCGCGCCGGCGCGGCCTTGCGTGGAAGTCGGCCAGGCCGTGCTCAAAGGCCAGACCATCGCCCTCCCGGACGGCACCGTCAGCGCCGCGCTGCATGCCCCGACCTCGGGGACCGTGGTGGCGATCGGCGCACACCCCTATCCGCATGCCTCCGGTCTTCCCGCGCCGGCCATCGTCATCGCCAGCGACGGCCTGGAGCGCTGGACCGAGCTGCATCCCTGCCCGGACTTCCGCGCCGAAAGCCCGCTGGCGCTGCTCGAACGTATCCGCGCGGCCGGCATCGGCGGTCTCGGCGGCGCCGGCTTCCCCACCGCCGCCAAGCTCGCCGCGCGCCCGGCGGACAAGATCCATACGCTGGTGGTGAACGGCGCCGAATGCGAGCCCTACATCAGCGCCGACGACCTGCTCATGCGCGAGCGCGCCACGCAGGTGCTGAGCGGCATCGATATCCTGGTGCAGATCCTGCGCCCCGAAGAGGTGCTGGTCGGCATCGAGGACGACAAGCCGGAAGCCATCGCCGCCCTCGGCGCCGCCCTCGGTGAACGGCCCTATCGCATCGTCGCCCTGCCGACCCGCTATCCCTCGGGCGGCGAGCGCCAGCTGATCCAGTTGCTCACCGGCAGGGAAGTCCCGGCGGACGGCCTGCCGGCGGACATCGGCATCCTGTGCCAGAACGTCGGCACCCTGGCCGCCGTGCACGATGCCGTCGTCCTCGGTCGGCCGCTGATCTCGCGGATCACCACCCTCGCCGGCGGCGCCCTGGAGCGGCCGATGAACGTCGAGGCGCTGATCGGCACGCCGGTGCACGAGCTGCTGGCGTTCGCCGGCCTCGCCGAGGGACGCCTGGAACGCGTGCTGATGGGCGGGCCGATGATGGGCTTCGCCCTGCCCGATCTCTCGGTGCCGCTGATCAAGACCTGCAACTGCCTGCTCGCCGGCGATGCCACGGAGCTGCCGGAACCAGTGCCGGCCATGCCCTGTATCCGCTGCGGCGACTGCGCCCGGGTCTGCCCCGTCAGCCTGCTGCCACAACAACTGCATTTCTTCGCCCTGGGCGACGAGCACGAGCAATTGCTCGCCCACAACCTGTTCGATTGCATCGAATGCGGCGCCTGCGCCTACGTCTGCCCGTCGAGCATTCCCTTGGTGCAGTACTACCGCGCGTCCAAGGCGGAAATCCGCGAGCAGCGGCAGAAGCTGCTGAAGGCCGAACAGTCCCGCGAGCGTTTCGAGCAACGCCAGGCTCGCCTGCGCCGCGACGAGGAACGCCGGGCCGCAGAACGCGCCCAACGCGCCGAGAAGGCCGCGCGGGCGCGCGCCGCCCAGACCGAGCGCGAGGAAGCCGCCCCCGCCACGGCGGTCGACCCGGTGCAGGCGGCGATCGAGCGGGCCAGGGCGCGCAAGCAGGCCGGTAGCGGCAGCGAACGGCTGAAACGGCTGAAGATCGAAGCGAGCATGGCGCGGGTGGCGCTGAAGAAGGCCGAGAAACAGTTGCTCAGCCACGACACCCCGGAACAGCATGGCCTGGTCGCGGAACTGCGCGCCGCCGCCGAGGCCGCCGACAAGGCCCTGGCCGATGCCGAAGCCAGCCTGCCGCGCGACCTACCCAGCGCACCGCCTGCCGCGCTCGACGACGAAGCCGAACTGAAGAAGGCCAAGGCCCAGGCCGCCATGGCCCGCGCCCAGCTCAAGCGCTCGGAAAAGGCCTTCGGCGAAGCGCCCGGCGCCGAACAGCGGGCGACCCTCGACGAACTGCGCGCCGAGGTCGAGCGTTGCGAAGCCACCCTGGCCCGCCTCGAGCGTCACGCGCCGAAGCCCGCGGCGCCCGGCGACGACGGCCAGGCGGCGCTGAAGCGGGCGAAGATCGCCCTGGTCGGCAAGCGCGCGGCCTTGAAGAAGGCCGAGCAGGCCGGGGTGATGGACAGCGAGCTGGAACGCCTGCGCGGCGAGCTGCAAGCCGCCGAGCGCGACCTGCATGCCGCCGAGGACGCCTGCGGCAAGCCGGCGCCGGAGCTGGTGCGGATCGACAAGCGCCCGGTCGACCCGCGCACCCGCGAGCTGAAGACCGAGCTGGCCTACGCCCGCGCCGCCCTGAAGAAGCTCGAACGCCTGGCGAACGCCGACCCCGCCGCACTCGCCGCCGCCCGCGCGCGCCTGAGCGCCGCCGAGCGCGCCCTGACCGAACACGGTACGGAGTGACCATGGCCCTGCCCCGCCCCACCTCGCCCCACGCCCGCTGCTCCAACCGTACCCCGGCGATCATGCGCCTGGTGCTCGGCGCCTGCGTCCCCGGCCTGCTGACGCTGACCTGGCTGTACGGCCCGGGCACCCTGCTCAACCTGGCCTGGGCCAGCCTCGTCGCGCTGGCCTGCGAGGCCGCCATGCTGGCCCTGCGCAAACGTCCGCCGGGGGTGTTCCTCAAGGACGGCAGCGCGCTGGTCACCGCCCTGTTGCTGGCCGTCGCCCTGCCGCCCTACGCCCCTTGGTGGCTGACCCTGGTGGCGACCTTCTTCGCCCTGGTGTTCGGCAAGCACCTGTACGGCGGCCTCGGACAGAACCCGTTCAACCCGGCGATGCTCGGCTACGTCGTGGCGCTGGTCTCGTTTCCCCTGGAAATGACCCGCTGGCCCTCGCCGGACAGCGCCCTCGGCCTGCCCGACAGCCTCCGCGAATTCCTCGGCCTCGCTAGCCGGCCGGACGCCTGGGCCCACGCCACCGCCCTCGACGTGCTGAAGACCGACCGCAGCCTGACCGTCGACGAGCTGTTCGCCGGCAACCCGACCTTCGGCCATCTCGGCGGCGCCGGCAGCGAGTGGGTCAACCTGGCGTTCCTCCTCGGCGGCCTGTTCCTGCTCTGGCGCCGGCTGTTCACCTGGCACGCGCCGCTGGGCATGCTCGCCGGCCTGTTCGCCATGAGCCTGCTGTTCTGGAATGGTTCCGGCTCCGATTCCCATGGCTCGCCACTGTTCCATCTGTTCAGCGGGGCGACCATGCTCGGCGCCTTCTTCATCGTCACCGACCCGGTGTCCGGCGCCACCAGCAATCGCGGGCGGCTGGTCTTCGGCCTCGGCGTCGGCGTCCTCACCTACGTCATCCGCGCCTGGGGCGGCTATCCCGATGGCGTGGCGTTCGCCGTGCTGCTGATGAACCTGGCGGCGCCGACCATCGACTACTACACCCGGCCGCGCACCTACGGCCATCGCAAGGCCGAGCGCGGCTTCAAGGCAGGCGACTGATGGACGCCGCGACTCGCCGTTCGATGCTGCGCAATGCCCTCCTGCTCGGGCTCTTCGCCCTGGTCGGAGTGGGCCTGGTAGCACTGGTGCAGCAATTCACCGAAGCGCGCATCGCCGAAGCCCAGCGCGAGGCGCGCGGCCGCGCCCTGCTGGAACTGCTGCCGCCGGGCAGCTACGACAACCATCCGCTGGACAGCCAGGTGCCAACTTTCGCGCCGAAGCTGCTCGGCCTGGATGCGCCGCGTCCGGCCTATGTCGCCCGCCTGCACGGCCAGGCCAGCGCAGTGATCCTCCAGGCCAGCGCGCCGGATGGCTACAGCGGCGCCATCCAGCTACTGGTCGGGGTCACCGCCCAGGGCCGGCTGCTCGGCGTACGGGTCGTCGCGCACAAGGAAACCCCCGGCCTCGGCGACCGCATCGAACTGGCCAAGAGTCCCTGGGTGCACGGTTTCGACGGCAAGAGCCTGGGCGATCCGGCGGACGCCGGCTGGGCGGTGAAGAAGGACGGCGGTACGTTCGACCAGTTCGCCGGCGCCACCGTCACCCCGCGCGCCGTGGTCCGCGCCGTGCACAAGGCGCTGCGCTACTTCGACGCCAACCGCGAACGCCTGCTCGCCCCCGAAGAGGCTGCCGGACATGAGTGAACAAGATTTCCGCGAGATCGCCCGCAACGGCCTGTGGCGCAACAACCCGGGCCTGGTCCAGTTGCTCGGCCTGTGCCCGCTGCTGGGCACCAGCAACTCGACGGTCAACGCCCTCGGCCTGGGCCTGGCCACCATGCTCGTGCTGGCCTGCTCCAATGCCGCGGTATCGTTGGTGCGCGGCGCGGTGAGCGAGGCGATCCGGCTGCCGGCGTTCGTCATGATCATCGCCGTGCTGACCACCTGCATCGAACTGCTGATGCAGGCCTGGACCTACGAGCTGTACCAGGTCCTCGGTATCTTCATCCCGCTGATCACCACCAACTGCGTGATCCTCGGCCGCGCCGAGGCCTTCGCGGCGAAGAACGGCGTGCTGCGCGCCAGCTTCGACGGACTGCTGATGGGCCTCGGCTTCGCCCTGGTCCTGCTGGTCCTCGGCGGCCTGCGCGAGCTGCTCGGCCAGGGTACCCTGCTGGCCGACATGCACTTGCTGTTCGGCCCGGCGGCGGCGGACTGGAAGATCCAGCCGTTCCCGCAGTACCAGGGCTTCCTGCTGGCGATCCTGCCGCCGGGCGCGTTCATCATGCTCGGCCTGCTGATCGCCCTGAAGAACCGTATCGATGAAAGCCTGGCGGAACGCGCCAAGGTGCAGGCGGGCGACGTACCCGCCACCCAGCGCCAGCGCGTCCGCGTCACCGGAGTGATTGAATGAATGCCGCCAAGCGCGCGGAGATCTTCCGCCGACTGCACGAAGACAACCCCGAGCCAAGGACCGAACTGGCCTACACCACCCCCTTCGAACTGCTCATCGCGGTGATCCTCTCCGCCCAGGCCACCGACGTCGGGGTGAACAAGGCCACCGCCCGCCTCTATCCGGTGGCCAACACCCCCGAGGCGATCCACGCCCTCGGCGTCGAGGGGCTGTCGGAGTACATCAAGACCATCGGCCTCTACAACAGCAAGGCGAAGAACGTCATCGAAACCTGCCGCATCCTCATCGAAAAGCACGGCGGCCAGGTCCCCGACAACCGCGAGGACCTCGAAGCCCTGCCCGGGGTTGGCCGCAAGACCGCCAACGTGGTGCTCAATACCGCCTTCCGGCAACTGGCCATGGCGGTGGACACGCATATCTTCCGCGTCGCCAACCGCACCGGCATAGCACCGGGAAAGAACGTTCTGGAAGTGGAGAAGAAACTGCTGAAGTTCGTGCCGCGCGAGTACCTGCTCGATGCCCACCACTGGCTGATCCTGCATGGCCGCTACGTCTGCAAGGCGCGCAAGCCGCAATGCGGAAGCTGCCGGATCGAGGACCTGTGCGAATACAAGCACAAGACTTCAGACGATTGATCAACTATTCGAAATCCTATCTTTACGATTGAAAAAATCTTTTTTACCAGCCACGGCTTTGTCGCTATAAGGTGCGCCATTACCACCCCATAAGTTGGAGTGAATGTCATGGCAAAAGCCAAAGAAGAACTCGAGATCGACGACGAAGCCGGCGTTGAAGAGGATGACGGCGAGGAAACCAGCGTCGAGGTGGCCAAGACCAACCTGACCAAGCGTCGCATCATCGACAACCTGCTGGAAGAACGCCGCCTGCAGCGCCAGTTGTCAGACTACGACTTCGACCTGTGAGCAGCGCCGTCCACACCGCAAGCAAGCCCCGCAATTGGCGGGGCTTCGTTTTTTCCGCCGTTCAGAAGTAGTAGCCGATGTTCAGGTTGGTGCGGAATATCCACTCGTTGCTGCGCGACGAACTGGTGCTGCTGAAGCCCGTGCCGCTCTCGGCACCGCCGTAGGGATTGGCGTTGCGTCCCCAGGTGAAGTCCAGCCAGCCCATGATCGGCAAGGCGAAGAACTGCACCCCTGCGGTATACATCTGCGAGTCGTCCCAGCCGGCCTTGTCCTTGAACATGCGGCTGTAGTCGTTGTAGAAGCGCAGCTTCTTCAGCATGCCCAGGTTCGGCGTCGGCACGTCGTAGGCGACGTTGAAGGACGCCACCGAGGCCCTGGCGGCCATCAGGTAGGCCGGGGTCAGGCCGTTGGTACCCATGAGTACCACGTCGTCGCTGACGCCCGCCGGGTTCTTCGGATCGAAAGCGTAGCGAATGGCTTCGCCGCTGAACGTCCAGTTGCCGGCGTTGAGCACACCATGCAACCCCGCCGCCCAGTAGCGGCCATCGTCCCTGGTGGTCGCGTTGTACAGGCGCGAGGCCGCCAGCGACGCGCCCAACTCGCTTTTCCAGCCATCTCCGGCGAGATTACGGGCGACCCGCAGGTTGAGCTGGTCACGTTTCTCGTTGTCCTGCCGCGAATGAATCGCCGCGACCGCGTTGTCGTCCAGGTCGGCATAACGGCCGACTTCCGGCGAATAGCGCACACCGCCCGGCAGCATCCGTGGGAAATAGCCGGCCTGGACATGCCAGTCGGCGTCCTTGTAGACGTACTTGGCGCCGCTGCCGGCGCTGACCCCGTAGCCCAGGAAGAACGGGATGTGGTAGCTCCAGCCGAACTGCGGATAGGGCTCCAGGCCGAACGGCTTGAACGGCGCGCCCAATTGCAGGCTGGATAGGTCGCTGAAGCGATAGCCGACGAAGCCGCGGTCGATGGCCCGCTTGCCGTCGTCCTGGAACCAGTAGCCGAGGTCGGAAAAGAAGTCCTCGTGGGTTGCCTGGATATCCAGGCGGAAGGTATCGAACAGTAGGCGGCCATTGTTTTCCGTGCTCTTCCAGTGTTCGTCGCGGTAGTTCACCCGCAGCGCGCCGCCGATATCCAGGCTGCTGCGCCCGTCGTCGCTGCGCAGGCCGACATGCGGGAAAGGCTTGCCGGTCTTCGACGCCTCGGACGGCGGCGAAGCGGCCAGGGCCGAAAGACTGGAAAGAAGAAGTACGGGGAACAGCGGATGGGTTTTCATCATGACCTCGTCTACGAGTGCGCCAGGGCAGCGTTTTTTCGAGCAAGCCGAACCCCTTCGGCGAACTTCGCCGACAGCGCGGGTGGCCTTGGATAGTTGGTTTCCGGTTGCTCTTGTTTTTTATTTTTCCCGGCCGGCGGAACGGCCTCGGTTGTGTTATCGCTCCGCACTTCGTTTCATATGCGGCACAACGTTTCGAGCATTAACCATGCCAGTTCAAGAACAATCTCATAAAACAAAAAATCCTTTAAATACAGTTGTTTATATATTAAACGCGTAACTTCTTTTCACCCTCGAAACAGGCTCTTGGCAAGGTAACGAAAACGCCCGAAGCAGGTGCGTAGAAAGATCACGGTGACACTTTTCGTTCCCCCGGAACGCTATTCCAGCCGTGGCCGGGCTCGATCCCCAGGCAAAAAAACCGGCGTTACAAACGCCGGTCCAAAGGCAACGCGGGAATAACCGGGGATCAGAGGTCGAGCACCAGGCGCGATCCCTTGCAGCCGGACACGCAGACCATCATGGTCTGGTTGGCGATCTTTTCCGCCTTGGTCAGGACGCCGTCGCGATGCTCCGGCTCGCCTTCCAGCACACGGGTCTCGCAGGAACCGCAAACGCCCTCGCGGCAACTGCAATCGACCGCCACGCCAGCTTCCAGCAGGGCGTCGAGCAACGACTTGCCGCTCGGCACCTCGATGCTCGTGCCGCTGCGCGCCAGGCGCACTTCGTAGCTGCCCTGGGGCGCCGCCGGGGCCTGGGGCGCGGCGGCGAAGCGCTCGATATGCACATGCGGATGGCCGAGGCGTTCGCAGTGCGTCTCGAAGGCATCGATCATCGGGGTCGGCCCGCAACAGTAGAAATGCGCGGTGGACGCCCGTGCGCCAAGGAAGGCGCCGAGATCCATGGGGCCGCCCTTCTCGTCGTCGAAATGCAGCTGGATAGCGGCATCGCTGGCGGCCAGTTCTTCGACGAAGGCGGCTTCCTGGCGCGAGCGCGCGCAGTAGAGCAGCTCCACCGAACGTCCCAGCGCACGCAGGCGGTTGAACATGCAGTAGATCGGCGTCACGCCGATGCCACCGGCCACCAGTACGCTGTGCGCAGCGTTTTCCTCCAGCGGGAACAGGTTGCGCGGCCGGGATATCTGCAATTGCATGCCGACCCGCAGGCTATCGTGGACGAACGCGGAGCCGCCGCGGCTGCCGCGATCACGCAGGATGCCGAGCACATAGCGGCCGCAGTCCTCCGGCGAGTTGAGCAGCGAGTAGCTGCGCACCAGGCCGTTGGGCAGGTGCAGGTCGATATGCGCGCCGGCGCTGAATGGCGGAAAGACCTGGTCGCCCTGCGGGCGCAGTTCGACGCCGAGGATACCCTGCGCCTCGAAGCGCAGGGTATGGACGAAGGCCGCCAGTCTGTTGTCGTGAGTCATCTTCTACCTCGCTTTCAGGCTTCGTCGCAGTTCGCCAGGTCGATATCGAGGCGCGCCCAGGCGTCGATCTCCACCAGCAGTTCGGGAAACACCAGGCCGCTCACCTCGACCAGGGTGGAGGCGGGAAAAGTGCCCTGGCCGGCGAAGAACTCCTGCCGCGCGCGCCCAATAGCGTCCTTGTCGGCGATGCGGCTGACGTAGACGTTGAGCTTGTAGAGGTTGCCGACATGGCCTCCCGCCGCCTCCAGCAGCGCCTTCACCTTGCCCAGCACCACCAGGGCCTGGGCATGGGCGTCGAGCGCGGCGCCGCGCTCGACGGCCTGGCGGGTGGCCGGGTGCGCGGTCATGCCGGACATCACCAGCTCCTCTCCCACCAGCAGGGCATTGGACCAGCTTGCATCCGGCAGGTCGGGTAGCGCCGCGGCGCGGATCCGGCGCACGACGGTCACAGTTGCCGGGCCTCGATCAGTTCCAGCTGGGCCTTGGCCAGGTTCTTCAGGTGCCGCCGCAGGCGCACCAGGCCGAGGTCGTGCTGGTAGAGGTTCTCCCTCTGGTTGGCGTCCGGCTCCATGAACTCGAGCATTTCCCGGTCCTGCTCCAGCACCGCCCAGTGACGCACCTCCAGGCGGTTCCTGTAGAGGAAGCGCCAGGTGTCACGCTGCCAGCCGGTAAGCGGCCGGCAACGCCAGTGGAACACCGCGCAGAGGTCGCGGGCGATCGGCGTGTAGCTGCCGACGATATGGAAGTTGCCACCCGGGCCGCCGGTCTTCGGATAGGGAATCTCCAGGCGCATCCAGTGCATCCCGGTGTCGGCCCATTCGGTCCAGTCGAAGTTGACCCCGCGCTGGCCGTCCTTCTCGAAGATGAAGCCGGTGTCGGTGTCGCGGGTGACGAAGCGTGCCTGGCTTTCGCCCTCGGACATGGAGTGCGACTGCTTGTGCAGGTAGGTGCCGTGCATGGGGTCCATGACGTTGTCCAGCACGTAGCGGTAGTCGCCGCGCCACTCGGTATAGCAGAGGAAGTGGGAAAACTCGGGGTCGGTCAGTTGCTCGGGCAGCACCAGCGGCGGGGCTTCCTCGACATTGCCCGCCGAGTTGTACAGCCACACGGCGCCGGCCGCCTCGGTGATGTGGAAGAAGCGCGTGGCCTGGCTGCCTTCCAGCTTGCAGCCGGGGCTGCCGGGCACGCGGGCGGTAACGCCGTCGCAGCGCACTTCCACGCCGTGGTAGGGGCATTGCAGGCGGTCGCCCAGGTTCACCCCGCGCGACAGCGGCGCGCCACGGTGCGGGCAATGGTCTTCGAGGGCATGCAGGGTGCCGTCGGTATCGCGCCAGACGGCCAGCTTGTAGCCCAGGCGGCGCAGGGACACCGGCTTGTCCTCGATGAAGCCCACCGGGCAGATCGGGTACCAGAGGTTCTTCAGGCCGTTGGCGAGAAGCTGTTCAACAGGGTCCACGGTGCTCATAGCGGTTTCCTCTCGGGGGAATTCACGCGCCCAGGCGGGCCATCAGGGTCTTGTAGGCTTCCTCGGTCCAGGGACCGCCGCCCGGGCAGGTCGGGCCAGCCTGGTTGAGGTAGCCGAGCAGCCCCGGCAGGTCGTGCAGGCCGGCGGCGTAGGCGCGCTCGATGGAATCGCCGAGCAGGTCTTCGAAGGCGTTCGGCTCGCGGGTACGGGCCTGATGGGGTTCGAGGTAACGGTCTTGCATGTCATTGGCCTCCAGTGCGGACCCGTTCGCGGATGGTTTCGCGAACCGGGACGAAGTCGTAGGTCGGGTAGCATTCGGTGCGGAACACGCCCCAGGCGGAGCGCTCCAGTTCGACGTTGACGCGTGGCAGCAGGGCCGGCGGCAGGCGCAGGGTGACGATCTGGCCGAGGCCCATGGCGACGGTCCAGGAAACGATCTCCACGCCCTCTCCCGGAAAGCGCTCCCACCAGTCCATGGCCTTCATGCGGGCCTGGATCTCGTCGAGATTCTTCGACTGGTCGTGCCGGAGCAGCACGGTCAGCAACAAGGTGTCGATCATGCTCGTCTCAACTCCTGGGTTTGTCGGTGAGGAACCGGCCCTGCGGTGCCTCGACGCTTTTCTGTCGCCGGGTATTGCCGTCCAGGCCACCGGCGATGGCCCATTCGGCGAACACCGTAGGGCCAGGTTCGAACTCGCGGGCCTGCCACTCGCCGGTCAGTTGGTCCTCGTCGGCGTAGTACTCGACGAGGGCGCCGGCGGGGTTCCGGAAGTACCAGAAGTACGCCGAGGACACCGGATGCCGACCCGGGCCGATCTCGGTATCCCAGCCGCAGCGGGCGATGTGCATGCCGCCGCCGAACACCTCATGGATATCGCGCACGGTGAACGCCACGTGGTTCAGGCCGGCGCGCGGTTGCGGCAGTTGCAGCATGAACAGGTCGTGGTGGCCGCCCTCCTCCGCGCAACGCAGGAAGGCGCCGCGATTCGGATAGCGATCGGAGCAGACGAAGCCGAAGCGCTCGCGGTAGAAGCGTTCGCAGGCGTTGACGTCCTTGACGAAGAACACCACGTGGCCGACTTCGACGGGCTGCGCACGCTCGTAGATGGGGCTGGCCTGGTTGATCCGGCCCTTGAACTGCCAGGTGTTGGACTGGCCGCAGGCCACCTGGATGTCGCGTTTACGGGTGACCTGCAGGCGCACGGCCAGACCGTTCGGGTCGGTGCAGCCGATACGGCCCTCGCCCTCGATGAAGCCGGGATCATTGGCGATGCGCTCGGCGTACAGCTTGAGGTCCGCCTCGCTCTCCACACCCCAGACCACTTCACGCAGGGTCGAGCCTTCCTCGATGGCCGGCGGCAGGCCGGGCTTGTCCCGCGCCGCAACTATCACGCGGCAGCCGTTGAGGCTTTCGAAGACCACCTGATCCTCGCTCGCCTCGACCTGCGCCAGGCCCCAGTCGGCGAAGAAACGCGCGCTGGTGGCCAGGTCTTCCACGCCGTAGGTGATTTCGTCGATTCCCGATACGCTCATCGCGTCTTCCTCATCAGTGGCTGCCGGCCCAGGCCAGCGGCTGTTCGTTCAGGCCCCAGTAGAGGCTCTTCTGCTCCATGTACTGGAGTATCCCCAGGCGGCCCTTTTCGCGGCCCAGGCCGCTGTCGCGCCAGCCGCCGAAGGGGGTGGAGATGGAGAACTGCTTGTAGGTGTTGATCCACACGGTGCCGGCCTGCACGGCGCGGCCGAGCCGCCAGGCGCGCTGGAAGTCGCGGGTCCAGATGCCGGCGGCCAGCGCGTAGCAGCTGTCGTTGGCCTCCTCGATCAGGGCCTCTTCGCTGGTGAAAGGCATGGCCACCAGCACCGGGCCGAAGACCTCTTCCCGGCACAGGCGGGCGCCATTGGTGAGCCCCTCGATAATGGTCGGGGTGTAGAAGTAGCCACGATCGAAGGCTCCGCCATGGGGACGTACGCCCCCCGTGCGCAGGCGACCGCCCTCGGCCACGCCCATCTCGACATAGCGCTCCACCGACTCGCGGTGCCGCGCGCTGATCAGCGGGCCCATCTGGGTGCGCTCGTCGGCCGGGTCGCCGACGCGCAGGGCCGCGGCGCCGGTGGCCAGGCGCTCCATGAATTCGTCGTAGCGCTCGCTGGCGACGAACAACCGCGAGCCGGCAATGCAGGATTCGCCGCTGGAGCTGAAGATGCCATAGAGCACGCCGGCCACCGCGTGGTCGAGATCGGCGTCGGCCAGCACCATGGTCGGCGACTTGCCGCCCAGTTCCAGGGACACCGGCATCATCTTGTCGGCGGCGATGCGCGCGATGTGCTTGCCGGTGCGGGTGCCGCCGGTGAAGGACACGCGCCTGGCCAGGGGGTGGCGGGTCAGGGCATCGCCGATCAGCGCGCCCGTGCCCGGCAGCACGCTGACCAGCCCACGCGGCAGGCCGGCCTCATCGCAGATGCGCGCCAGCGCCAGGGCGGCCAGCGGGGTGATCTCGGCCGGCTTGACCACCACCGCGTTGCCGGCGGCCAGGGCCGGGGCGAGCTTCTGCGCCTCGGAGGCGATGGGCGAGTTCCACGGGGTGATGGCAACCACCACGCCCATGGGCTCGTACACGCTCATGCTGACGAAGTCGCCGCGCGACGGCGTGATGCTTTCCTCCAGGGTCTCGCAGGCGGCGGCGAAGAACTGGAAGGTGGCGGCGGCGCTGGCCACCAGGTTGCGGGTTTCCCTGATCGGCTTGCCGTTGTCCAGGCGCTGCAACTGCGCCAGTTCTTCGCTGCGCTCGCGGATCAGCGCGGCGATACGATAAAGCACGGTGGCCCGCTCATGAGGCTTGCGCTGGGCCCAGCCGCTCTCACGGAAGGCGCGGTGGGCGCCGGCCATGGCTTCCTCCACGTCCTCCAGGCTGGCCGCATGCAGGCGGGCGACGGCCTCGCCGGTGGCCGGATAGAGGCTTTCGTAGAGGTCGCCGCCGCCCGCTCGCCACTCGCCGGCGATGCAGATGGGTTGGATCGGGTTCAGGTCAATCACGGTAGTCGTCCCTAGATCGAAATCGCGTGGGCGTGGTTGCCCAACGCTCGGACCACGCTGTACACGGTCAGCGCCGATGTCTTCGGGTTGGCCGCCAGCGGTTTGCCACGCAAGGTCAGTTCGAAGCCGCCGAAGGCGCCGCTGGCTTCCACCTGGTGCACGTTCTCGCAGCTTTCGGGGTCGGCGATCAGGCGCACCTGGGTGCGGTCCAGGCCGAGGCCGGCGAGCGACAGGGTGGCGGCGACATTGGCGTTCTTCGGATAGAGCCGCGCCGCCTCGCGGGCGCTGCCGTCGAAGATCACCCGCGCCTTCTCCAGGCGCTGCAGGTCGCAGACCGTCTCGCCCGGCGTCCCCAGCCAGGCGCTCGCCGGCTTGCGCCCGGTGTAGCGCACCGACTCGAGGCCACCGACCCTGGCCGCCGACAGCGCATCGATGGCGCCGATGGCGCCGGGCAGCAGCTCGATGCGGCTGCCTCCGGCTTGCGCCGCGACTTCCAGGCGCTCCACCAGGCCCGGCTCGGACAGCGCGCCCACCGAGACCACCAGGCAGGGAATGCCTTGGGCCAGCGCCGGCAGCACGTGCTGCTCGATGGCGCGGTGCCCGGCGCACTCCACCAGAAGATCGGGGCGCTCTCCGGCCGGCAGCGCGCTGAGTACCCGCGGCGGCCGGCGCAGGCTGGCCAGGCGATGGCGGACCTGGGTCTCGGAGTCGCGAGGAACGATCACCGCATCGACCCTCAGTTGCGGATCGTTTTCCAACAGTTCCAGGACGCCGGCGCCGATGGCGCCGCAGCCGATCATGACGATATTCAGCATGGCGAGAGCCTCAGGCGGTGGCCTTGTCGGTCTTGGCATCGTTGGTCGGCGGGCCGGCGAAAATGCTCTTGAAGCTGCCCACCGCGAGCATGTCCACCTCCAGCAGGAAGGGACCTGGCTCGGCCAGGGCGCCATCGAGCACGGCGCTGAAATCCTTCAGATCGCTGACCTTGGCATGACGCAGGCCGAGGGAAGCCGACAGTTGGGCGTAGTCCGGGGTGTGCAGGTCGACGTAGCAGCGGCGGCCACCGTAGGCGGCGTCCTGGATGTTCTTGATCACCCCGTAGCCCTGGTCGTTCATCAGCACGATGAGCATGTCGGCCCGCTCCTGCACGGCGGTGGCCAGTTCGCCCAGGTTGAGGATGAAGCCGCCGTCGCCGGCGAGCACGAAGGTCTTGCGCCCAGGCGCGGTTTCCGCCGCGCCGACCGCCGCGCCGATGCCCATGGCCAGGCCCTGGCCGATGCCACCGCCGAGGGCGTGGACGCCGGCGCGGGGGCTGAAGATATTCAGGTGGCGGTTGCCCCAGGTGCTGTTGGAGACGGTGACGTCGCGCACCCAGTTGAAATTGCGGCCGGCCAGCGCCTGCAGTTGCTCCACCAGCGAAGCGTAGGGGCCAAGGCCGTCCACCAACTGGGCGCGGGCCTGGTTGCGCGCGGCGGCGAGATCCGCGGCGAAGGCCGGGTCCACCGACAGGCGCCCTTCCAGGCGGTCGGCGAGCCCCTTGAGGACCCGTTCGGAATCGCCGCAGACGAAGAAATCGCTGGGGTAGCAGCGGCCCTCCGCCGTGGCATCGGCGTCTGCCCGGTAAAGCGGACGCGGGAGCTTGAGTTCGTACTTGAGGGTTTCGTTGCCGCGCAGGCGCGAGCCCACCACGAGCATGGCGTCGCAGCTCTGGTAGAACCGCTCCACCGGTTTGTTCAGGTTGAAGGCGCCGAGGGAACGCGTGTCGTCTTCCGGGACGATGCCACGCCCCTGGGTGCTGGTGACCACGCCCACGCCCATGGCCAGCAGGCGTTGTACCTGCGGGCCGGCATGCCGGGCACCGCCCCCCAGCCAGAGCATCGGTCGCCGCGCCTGGGCGAAACGCTCGGCTAGGTCGTCCAGGGCTTGCTCGGAGGGCCTGGCCACCGGCACCGGCAGCGGCGACAGGTCGGCCGGCAGGTTGATCAGCGCCGATTGGATATCGATCGGGATTTCCACGCTCACCGGGCCGGCGGGCGCGGTCAGGGCGGTTTGCACGGCCAGCTTGAGGGTGCTGATGGCGGTGTCGACGCTGCGCACGCGGAACGCCGCCTTGGAGATGGCCTTGAGCATGCTCAACTGGTCCGGCGCCTCGTGGATGTAGGCGAGGCTCCGATCCAGGTAGGGGGTTTCGATCTGCCCGGTCAGGTGCAGCAGCGGGGTGCCGGCAGTGAGCGCCTCGACCAGCGCCCCGGCAGCGTTGCCGGCGGCGGTTCCGGTGCTGGTCAGGCACACGCCCAGGCCACCGCTGGTGCGGGCGTAGGCATCGGCCATGTTGGCCGCCCCGGCCTCGCCGCGGGCCATCACGAAACGGATGTTGCCGCGGCTGGCGAAGGCATCGAGGATCGGCATGTTGTGGATCGAGATCACCCCGAAGGCGGCCTTCACCTCGCACTGTTCGAGGAAGGCGGCGATGGCGGCGCCGACGGTGACTTGGCTTGCGTTACGCATGACGGGACAACCCTCCGGAAACGTCGATATGACTGCCCGTCGTATAGGCAGACAGGGGAGATGCGAGGAACAGGATGGCGCGGGCCGCCTCGATCGGCTTGCCCAGGCGTCCCAGGGGAATCTGCTTGTTCCGCGCCAGCTGCGCGGTCCATTGCGCCCAGTCCAGCTCGCGCTCTTCGCGGGCTTCGAAACGGCGCCGCCACTGGCCGGACTCGACCAGGCCGATGAGGATGCCGTTGACCCGTACGCCCTTAGGCGCGAACTCGAAGGCCATGGAGCGCACCAGGTTCTTCACCCCGGCGCGGGCCGCGCTGGTAGCCACCATGTGCGGCTCCGGCTGGCTGGCCAGCAGCGAGTTGACGCAGACGATGGCCGCGTCGGCGCGGCTTTCCAGTTGCGGCAGGAAAGCGCGTACCGGGTGGATGACGGAAAAGAACTTCAGTTGCAGTTCCTCGCTCCAGGCCTCGTCCGTGGTCTCGGCGAAGGTCGAGACGCGGCCCTGGCCGGCGTTGTTCACCAGGATGCTGGCGCACCCCAGCGTTCTCTCGCAGGCTTCGGCGAAGGCGCGCATCTGCAACGCATCCAGCACGTCGCAGACACTGGCGAACAGGCGCGCCCCGGGGAAGCGCTGGCGTAGCGCGGACTCGGCGGCACGCAGGCGCTCGCCGTCGCGAGCGCAGAAAGCCACGGCGGCGCCTGCCTCCAGCAGCAGTTCCACCGTGGCCAGGCCGATCCCGGAGGAACCGCCGGTGACCACCGCCACCGCCTCGGACAGGTCATACGGTTTCATGCGGGCGACTCCGGAAGATCGGGGTGACGTTGTCCTGGCCGTCGGCGCGGTAGTCGAGCAGGTACGACAGCTCGTCGGCGCTGCTGCGCACCCGGCTGACCAGTCCCTCGATGCGTTCCGGGTCGATATGCCCGGCGGCGATGGTCGCCCCCATCGCCGCGATGACGCGACCGCTGTGATCACGTACCGGCGCCGCGACGGTGGAGATGCTCGCCTCGAAGAACCCCTCGCCCTGGACGAAGCCACGCTGGCGGTCGCCCTGGACCATGTCGAAGAGTTCCAGCACGCTGCGCGGGGTGTTCGGCGAGAACTGCTCCAGCTGCTCCTCCGGGTACAGCTCGCGCAGCTCGCCCAGGCTCAGGTCCTGCAGCAGGATGCGGCCGAGCACCGTGGCGTGGGCCGGCAACCGGGTCCCGACGTTCACCGAGCTGCTCAGCGGGGTGGACGGCGAAACCTTGGCCACGTAGACGATCGAACGGCCGTCGCGCACCACCAGGTTGCAGGGGTAGCGGATCTCGTCGCACAGGCGGTTCAGCAGCGGCTGGCCGAGTTCGGTCAGCTCCAGCGAGGCCAGGTACTCGAAGCCCAGGCGCAACACCGCCATGCCCAGGCGGTACTCGTTGCCGTTGCGGGTGACGAAGCCCATGGCCTCCAGGGTGGTCAGCAGGCGGAAGATGGTCGAGCGCGGCAGCTTCAGGCGCCGCGCCAACTCCGGCGCCGTCAGGGTACGGTCCTTCCGGCTGAACTCGCAGAGCAGCAGCAGGCCGCGTTCGAGGCCAGGCACGATGTACTTGTCTTGCGAATCGTCTGACTTATCCATTGGCGGTTCCTTCAAGAGAGAGGCGTTGCGCGTGGCCGATGCGTCCTGCGACCACTTCGGGTTGTTCGATCGGGCTGGCGTGGCCGGCCCCGGGAATCGACGAGAACGACGCGCCGAGCTGGCGGGCGATGGCGCCGCAACTCTCGGGCGTGGTGATGCCGTCGTCCTCGCCGCAATGCACCTCGCAAGGAGCGGCAGGCTGCCCGTTGCCCAGCAGGTCGTCGCCGCAGAGCAGCTCGACGGCCTGGCGGTAGCCCTCGGGGTTGAGCCGCGCCATGTTCCAGCGCACCCAGGCCAGGGCCTCCTCGCTGGGGTTGCGGCCGAGCAGGCGCGCGGTGCGCTCGCTGGCCATGCCGTCGATACCGAGGCGCTCCAGGTTCTCCAGGCGTTGGCGGCGCACCTGGGCGCCGCTGTCGCGCAGCTCGGCGGCGCCGTAGCCGCGCGCCGGGCTGAGCAGTACCAGGCGACGTACCCGCGCCGCGCCGATGCCGGCGGCGTAGGCCGTGGCCATCAGCGCGCCGAGGGAGTGGCCCACCAGCAGGCAGCTCTCCACGCCCAGCGCATCCAGCAGCAGCTCCAGGCACGCGGCGTAGTCGCAGGCCTTGGGCCGGGCCGGCGGCAGCGGCGTGGACAGGCCGTAGCCCGGCGCGTCCCAGGCGATCACCCGATTGCCGGCGGCCAGGCGCTGGGCGCAATGCAGCCAGGACGCCGAGCCCGAACCGATGCCGTGCAACAGCACCACCACCGGGCCCTGGCCGCATTCGCGGATGGCCAGCTGGGCGCCGTCGGCCAGTTGCACCAGCCGCTCGGGAAAGCGCTGTTGCAGGCGCGGGGCGGGGATGTGGGTCTGCGCCATGTTCATCGGCGGCCTCAGCGCTTGATGCTCGCCAGAGGGTGCTCCGGCGGGTAGGTCGGGGTGATCGGCTTCTTCGCACCGAGCATCACGCACATCAGCGCATCCTCGTCGCCGATGTTGATCTCCTCGCGGTACACGCCCGGCGGCACGGAAATCACGTCGCGGTCGGTGAGGATGGTCTCGAAGCGCTCGCCATCCTTCTCCAGCACCACCTTGAGCTTGCCGCGCAGGACGAAGAACACTTCCTCGACGTCGATGTGCAGGTGCGGCGGGCCTTCGTGACCCGCCGGGATGACCATGGTGGAAAAGGTGAAGTGCTCGGACGGAATGGTGTTCATGTCACTGGCCACACCGGTGCCGCCGGTGCCGATGTAGCGCATCTGCGCGCGGCGGAACCTGGGGTCGTAGTCGGCCTGGAACTTCAGCGCGTTCCAGTCGTACTTGCGGGTGGAGTAACGGGCGATGCGGGTGTTGCACCACTCCTCGAAGCTGGCGCCTTCGGGGCGGTCCCAGGATTTCGGGGCGTTCTGGTTCAGATCGGTCATGGAGTCCTCCGGATCAGGGCATGACGAACCCGCCGTTGACCGGCAAGGTTTGTCCAGTGATGAAGCGGGAAAGGTCGGAAAGGGCGAACAGCACCGCGCCGCAGACATCCGCCGGCTGTTGGCCGCGCTGGAGCGCGCGCTGCTCGCGGTAGAGCCGGTGGCGGGCGGCCGGCACGTACTCGGTGGCCTCGACCTCCACCAGTCCGGGAGCGATGGCGTTGACGGTGATGCCGTCGCCGCCCAGCTCGCGGGCCAGGCTGCGGGTCATGGCGATCAGCGCGCCCTTGCTGGCGCTGTAGGCGAGCAGGTTGGGGGCGCCCCACAGCGGGGTGTCGGAGGCCAGGTTGACCACCGCGCCACGTCCGGACTCGCGCAGCGCCGGCAGGCAGGCACGGGTCATCAGCCAGGTGCCGCGCACGTTGACCTGGAGCACCCGGTCGAACACCTCGATCTCCAGTTCTTCGCAGCTCTTGCCGCCGGAGTTGGTGATGGAGGCGTTGTTCACCAGGCCGTCGAGACCGCCCAGGCGCTCGACCGCCGCGGCCACGCAGCGCTCGATCGAAACCGGGTCGGCCAGGTCCAGTGGCAGGCCGCTGATATCCAGGCCCTGCTCGGCGAGTTCACGGGCGGAGCGCTGCACGCGTTCCTCCAGGATGTCGGCGATCACCACCCGGGCGCCGGCGCGTGCCGCCGCTTCGGCGAAGGCGTAGCCGAGGCCGCGGGCGCCGCCGGTGAGGAGCACGCGGCGACCGTCGAGAAGAGAGTTCTGGCTCATGGCGTTCACACCGTGCCCAGGTTGGCTTTCGGCAGGTAATGCAGGACGCGCTTCTCGGCCCAGACCACCGCGCCATAGGCGAGCACGCCGATCAGGGTGAGCATGACGATGGCGACGAACACCCCGGCGGTGTTGCCCTGCCCTTCGGCATCCACCAGCAGGAAGCCGAGGCCCTTGTTGCCGCCCACCAGCTCGCCGACGGTGACGCCGATCACCGCCAGGGTGGAGGCGATGCGCAGGCCGGAGAACAGCGCGGCCATCGCCGAGGGGAACTCCACCAGGCGGAAGATCTGCCAACGGCTGGCGCTCATCGCGCGCACCAGGTTAATCATGTCCGGGTCGACGGTGCGGATGGCCGAGAGCACGTTGATCATCACCGGGAAGAACACGATCAGCACGGCGATGAGGATCTTCGGGTACACCGTATAGCCCAGCCACATCACGAACAGCGGGGCGAAGGCCACCTTCGGCGCGATCTGCAGCGCCAGGATGTAGGGCGAGAGCATGGCCTCGGTGGTCGGCGACAGGCCGAGGGCAACGCCGATGCTCACGCCAAGCAGCGCGCCCAGGGCGAAACCGACGACGATCTCCAGGCTGGTGATCGCCGTGTGCTCCAGCAGTCCGGCGCCGTGCCACATGGCCACGCCCTCCGCCGCCACCCGGCTCAGCCCCGGCAGGACGAACTCGGGCATGCCGAGCAGGCCGGGCCCCCACTGCCAGGCAGCGAGGAACAGGAACAACAGCGCGAGACTGCCGAGCAAGGGTCTGGTGGAGAGGTTCATGGGCGGGCTCCGTGCTGCGCGGTCAGGTCGGCGGACTCGACGAAACGGTTGGTGTAAAGCTCGTCCAGCGGCGTCTCGCGGCCGACGATGCCTTCGCTGACGTAGAACCTGCGAACCTTGTCCAGGCGCTGCGGATCGATGTGCCCGAGCGGCTGCTGGTTGGCGTAGACGTGCTCGACATAGAGCCGCAGGACCCGTTCCAGGCTGGCCTCGCGGCCCTTGTAGGCGGGCACCGCGGCAGCGAAGGTGGCGGCGGCCTGCCTTGGGTCGGCGATGATGTCGCGCATGCCCATGAGGGTCGCCCTGACCACCCCGCCGACCACCTCAGGCTGCTTCTCGATGGCCTCGTCCGAGGCGAGGATCGCCTGGGCCATGCTCTCGAACACCTCGCTGTCCGGCAGCAACTTCACCTGCCGGCCGGCGTCCTCGGCACTCACCACCCAGTCCGGCACGCCGGCCATGGCCTGCGAGCGGCCGGCGGAGAACAGTTGCCAGACGCCGGATGGGCCGGCCGCCTGGATGTCCACGTCGGACTTGCCCAGGCCAGCCTTGCGCATCGACGCCAGCAGGGCGTAGTAGGTGGTGTCGGAGTAGGACATCACGGTCAGGGTCTTGCCCTTGAGGTCCTTGACGCTGTCGATACCGGCCGTGCCATCGGTGGCGATCATGGTCACCCCGCCGGCACCGAGCACCGCCACGGCTTTCACCGGGATGCCGTTGGCGCGCACCACGATCGGCGTATCGCCGATGGCGCCGCCGACCGGTGCGTTGCCGGCGCCGATCTGCTTGGCCACGTCGACCCCGCCCTTGCCGGCGACGAAGGTCACCTTCAGGCCCAGGTCGGCGTAGTAGCCCTTCTCCCGGGCGATCACCCAGGGTGCGAAGGCCGGCGAGTTCGGCGGTGCCGGCAGCAGGTAGGTGACTTCCCGCGGGGCGGCCTGGACGGACAGGCCGGCGGCGAACAACGCGCCGCACAATGCGGCGTTGAGCAATGACTTGGACATCAGCGGCTCCTGTAGCGGAATTCGGATCGGCAGGCGGCGATCAGTGCAGCTCGGCGCTCTCGCCCACTTTCAGCAGGGTCATCAGGCGCCCGACCAGCGGCCCGATCTCCGGCAGCTTGCGGCGCTCCAGCGGGTTGTCGCGCAGCGGCAGGCCGACCTCGATCTCCTCGACGATGGTGCCCGGCCGCGAGCTCATCACCAGGATGCGATCGGACATGGCGATCGCCTCGACCAGGTCGTGGGTAATGAACAGCGCGGTCTTGCGTTGCTCGCAGAGCATCCGCGCCAGGTCCTGCTGGAGGATCATCTTGGTCTGCGCGTCGAGGGCCGAGAACGGCTCGTCGAGGAACAACACCTGCGGGTCGGTGGCCAGGGTTCGGGCCAGGGCGGCGCGTTGGCGCATGCCGCCGGAAAGCTGGAACGGATAGTGCTCGGCGAAACCGGCGAGGTGACACTTCTCCAGCATTTCCTCGGCGATGGCGCGCCGTTCGCCGGCCGCGCGACCGTCGATCTCCAGGCCCAGCTCGATGTTGCGGCGAATGCTGCGCCAGGGCATCAGCAGGTCCTTCTGCAACATGAAGGAGACCTTGCGTACCGGACCGCTGACCCGCTCGCCGCCGACCCGCACCTCGCCTTCGCTGGGTGCGTAGAGACCCGCCCCCATGTTCAGCAGGGTGCTCTTGCCGCAACCGGACGGCCCGATGATGGACACCACCTCGCCGCGGCGGATGGCCAGGTCGAGCCCCTGCACCGCGAGGGTCGCCGCGCTTTTGCCGCGGCCCGGAAAATGCTTGGCGACGCCGCGGAATTCGATTTCGAGACGGCTATCCGCAGGAGCGGCTACAGGTAGCGAATGCTCGGAAGTGAGGATGCTCAACGACGTCGCTCTCATCTGGACTAAGCCTCTTGTCTTGTTTTATATATGAAACATCGTTTTAAATATAAAACTTGCAGAAGCCATGCCAGATGAAAGTTCACCGGCGAAACAGCCTTGTTTCGAGTATTAAACTTTTAAAATCAGAGAGTTGAATTAAAGCGCGGAGAATTACCGAGGAATCCTGCGACGAAAGGCGCTCCGAGCGGTTTTCACGCGGTTCGCCAGGCTTCCGGGAAGTGGGGCGTTGTTGCACACACAAGGAGCAACATTGCTCCATTCGGTAACAGGGGAAGGTTTCCTGACAGCCACATCGCTCGCTTGAACGAGTGCCGCAGGCTCTCGACCTCTGCTCGCAGCAACTCCCCTGCTTATATAAGGACGAGGGTCTTCGCAGCGAAGACTTCAGGCCGAGGCAGACAGGGACGAAACGACTGCGGCGGTCCCGGACACACCGGGCTGCGGGTGGCGTCCACCGCGGACGCCACCCTCGCCCCGGAGCCGCGCCAGGCGACTCCGGGCGTGCAACCTCAGGGTCGCAGTTCGAACAGCGCCGGCAGCGGCGGCCACTCCGAAGGCACCTTGCGGAAGCGACTGAAGCCGGCGGCCTCGGCCATCTGCCGCGCGCGGTCCTCGCCCATGAAGGCGCCGAGGCCCTCGCCGCCGTGGGACAGCGAACAGGTCATGCAATACAGCGTGCTCTGCGGGTACATCACGCGACCGAACAGGTTCATGTTCTCGTGCAGTTCCTGCGACAGGTTGAGCTCCACCATCAGGTAGGTCCCATCGTCGGCGGTCGACTCGCGCAGGTCCTTCATCATCTGCTGCGGGTCGGTCGCGTCGTGGATGACCACGAAGGTCGTGACGAAGTCGAACTTCTTGCCCGCCAGCGCATCGGAATCGCTGACCTCGAAGCGCACCCGGTCGCCGACCCCCGCAGCCTCGGCGTTCGCCCGCGCGCGTTCGATAGACGGCGCGTGGAAGTCACAGCCATAGACCTGGGCTTCGGGGAACGCCTTGGCCATCATGATCGCGGCCAGCCCGCTGCCGCAGCCGAAATCGAGCACGCTGCCACCCGCCTGGAGCTTTTCCTTGACGCCATCCAGCGAAGGAATCCAGTGCTGCACGAGGAAGTGCTTGTACCAGGGCATGGTCATGCGCTCCATGCCTTCCCAGGTTTCCAGCGGGAAGGATTCCTCGGGGCAACCGCCGCCGCAGCGGAAGGCCTCGATGATCTTCGGCGCCATGCTCACGAAGGGCACGCTCAACTGGATGATCCCGCCGGCGAAATAAGGCGAGTCCTCGTCGGCGAGCACCGGGACGAACTCGGCCGGCAACCGATAGCTCCTGCTCTGCGGATCGTAGGCCAGGTAGTTGCCGGTGACCATGCTGCCCAGCCATTCGCGCAGGTAGCGGGTGGTGTAGCCGGTCTGCTGCGCCAGCTCCTCCAGGGTCACCCATTGGCCATGGGCGAGCGCCTTGAACAGCCCCAGGCGGTCGCCGATGTAGAGCATCGCGCCGCGCAGGGTATTGCCGTAGTCCTCCATGATCCGCGCTGAAAACTGCTTGACCTTCGCGGTTTCGATCTCGTTAGCCTTTGTCATTCTTGTTCTCCGTTGATGTGCAGTACCGCCGCCTCTGGCGGCGGGTGATTCAGTGGTGGCTGGCGACCTTGTCCAGCACCTTGTCGACGATGGTCCCGGCCATGCCGAGATGGGTCCGCGGCTCGAACAGCCTGGCCAGGGTTTCCTTCGGCATGACGGCGCCCACCCGCGGATCCGACTCGAGCGCCTGGCGCATCGGAATCCGCTTGCGCTGGCAGGCCTGGGTGATCTCGAAGATGATTTCGTAAGCGCTGCTCTTGCCCAGTTGCTTGGCCATCTCGAAGACGAACGCCTCGGTACAGATCGCATCGCTGTATGCATTCGCCGTCCGCGCCATGGTCTCGTCGTGGACCGTGAGCCCGTCGATGGTGTCGGTCAGCAGCGACAGCGCCATCAGCGCATAGTGGGAAACGTCCGCCACCGCACACCATTCCAGGCGCGTGCCGCGGTAGTCCCGCTCGTGCTCGAGGATCATGGCGTCCAGCGCGAGCAGGACCTGGGCCTTGGCCAGCCGGGCCAGCACCACGACCTGCTCGCAGCCTTCCGGGTTGCGCTTGTGGGGCATGGTGCTGCTACCGATCTGCTGCTGCGTCCAGCCCACCTCCAGCTCGCCGATCTCCCAGCGGTTCAGGGTGCGGATCTCGTCGGCGATCCGCGCCAGGGACGCGGTGACCATGGCCAGGGTGCTGACGAACTCGGTAACCCGGTCGCGGGACACGTGCCAACCCGCCAGCGGCACGTCCAGCGACAGCCGCCGCGCGAAGCTTTCGAGCAGGAGCATGGCCTCGTCGCCGAAGGCGGCCATCGTGCCCACGCCGCCGAACAGTTGCACCACCAGGATCCGCTTGCGCGCCTCGCCCAGGCGTTCGCGGTGACGCAGCAACTCGTCGATCCAGCCGGCCACCTTCAGCCCGAAGGTGGTCGGCAACGCCGGGATCGAGTGGGTCCTGGCGACCATCAGCGCATTGCGGGTCCCGCTCGCCAGCACCGAGAGCCGGTCCAGGAGGATGTCCAGCGCCCGCTCCGTTTCATCCAGCACATCGCGCATTTCCAGGGACTGCGCGGTGTCCTGGATATCCTGCGTGGTCGCGCCGAAATGCACGTACTCGCGCGCGCTGGGGCTGCAGTTTCGTTGCAGCGCACCCAGCAGGGGCATCAGCGAGTGCCCGGTGCTGGCCACGCCGTCGGCGATCTGCTGCAGGTCGACGGCCGAAAGCCTGGCGGCCTTCGCGATCTCCAGCGCGGCCTCGGGCGGGATGACGCCGACATCGGCCTGCGCCAGCGCCAGCGCCGCCTCCACGTCGAGCCAGCGTTGCAGGCGGCAGTGGCTACAGAAGATCCGTCGGCTCACCGGGCCGGCGTAGCCTCCGCCATGGGTTTTAGAGTCAACGATGTGACTGTGTTCGTGCTTGCAGGACGACTCGGCCGGTGCGCCGCCGAAGCTCTGCGGATGCGCAGTGCACGAGGAACGGGCAAGCATTTCCAGCGATTCAGCATCCATCACCTATCCTCCATCACGTACTGGGACTGACCGGTATTTCCTTGGGAAGAGGCGGCGCCTTCGGGCCTGTCGCCCGACGCGCCGGTTCGTGGTTTGCCGGCGACCAGGTCGACCATCTCCGCGGCGAGGCCGACGTAGCCGACGGGGTCGAGCAGTTCTTCGAGCGCCTCGGCGCTGAAACAGCCGCGCAACCTTGGCTGCCCGAGCAGCGCCTCGCGGAACGGAACGCCCTGCCGCTGGGAGGCCTGGGTTATCTCATGGAGCAGTTCGTGGGCGGTCTGCTTGCCGAACTGCCCCGCCAGCGCGAGCATGACCCGCTCCGACAGGATCAGCCCACCCAGCAGGTCGAGGTTGGTGCGCATGCGTTCCTCGCGCACCTCGAGCCCCTCGGCCAGCACCGCCTCCATGCGGGTCAGCAAGGCGCCGGCGTAGACGAACAGCTCCGGCAACGCCGCCCACTCGATGCGCCAGGCGGTGCCGTCGCGCTCGTGCAACTGGAACGCGGCATCGGTGAGCGCCACCATCTGCGCCCGCACCAGCCGCGACAGCGCGCTGACCAGGTCGACCGACGACGGGTTCCGCTTGTGCGGCATGGTGCTGCTGCCCACCTGTCCCGGCCGGCTGCCCTCGCGTATCTCGTCGATTTCGCTGCGCTGCAGGTGGTAGATCTCGTTCGCCACCCGGCCCAGCGTCACCGACACCTGGACCAGCAACCCGGCAACCTCCAGCACCCGGTCCCGGGCGCTGTGCCAACTGGTCGACGGCGCGCCGAGGCCAAGCCTGGCCAGGGTTCGCCGCTGTAGCTCGAAGCCCTGGGCGCCGAACGACGCCAGGGTTCCCACGGCACCGGTCAGGTTGCCGACCAGGACGCGTTCGCGCGCTTCGTCGAAGCGCGCCAGGTGACGGTCGATTTCATCCACCCAGACGGCGACCTTGTAGCCGAAGGTCGTGGGCAGCGCCTGCTGCCCGTGGGTGCGTGCAACCATCGGCGTGTGCTGGTGGCGCAGGGCAAGCGCCAGCAGATGGCCACGGATCGAGTGCAGGAGCCCGAGCGCATGGCCCCAGGCTTCCTTGACCTGCAGCATCAGCCCGGTGTCGAGGATGTCCTGGGTGGTCACGCCATAGTGCACGTACTCCCCCCAGCTACCCTCGCACGACCTCGCCAGGGCGCGGATGGTAGGCACCAGCAGGTGCCCTGTCTCCAGGCTTTCGCGGCCCAGTTGGGTGAGGTCGAAGCGCTCCACCTGGGCGGCGCGGTCGATCTCCCGCGCCGCCTCGTGGGGGATGATGCCCATCTCGGCCTGGGTCGCCGCCAAGGCTCGCTCGACATCCAGCCACCTCCGCACCTGGTTGGTATCGGAAAAGATCGCGGCGAATGCCGGGGACGAGTAGGCGCCCCCGTGTATACGGGATTCCGTAATGTGACTTGGCATTTTCGAGTGCTCGCTTTGTCCCGGTGGAAGTCACTTGACGCTCTGCATCTCTTCCCAGATCGCGTCGTAATAGGCCCTTTCCACACGGAAGTGCTGCGATAGCGAGGTCAGGAACGCATTCTGGAACTGCACGTCCGGAATCCGCCGCGCGATGAGTTGCCATTCGCGCTTGGCCCGCGGCGGTACGAGGCTGATGTGGACCTTGTAGTACTCCGCCTGGTCCTCGCTCAGGCCGGCCTGGAGCAGGGCCCGATAGAGCTTTTCGTGGTTCCCCGGCACGACCAGTTCGGTGATGTAGAACACCGCCAGCCCCCAACCGACCTCGGCATGCCGGAAGGCACGGGCGCGATTGTTCAGGTAGGCGATTTCCTCGGGCATCGTCGAGACGGCCTGGAAGTCCGCCTCCAGGCCGATGGCTTCGAGCAGCTTGGCCAGCAGGCGCGGATGCGAACCCTTTTCGTCTTCCTCGCCCAACTCGCCATAGAGGTAGCGCGCGAGCGCCGCGGCCTCGTCCACATCGGTCAGGTTGACCAACAGGTCGGCCGCATCGCGGTACAGGCGGAAGGTGCGGAACCACTGGTGACGGAGGAACACCTGGAGCTGCGCGCGGGAGGCCGAGCCGGAGAACACGTACTGCGACATCGGGTGCCGCTCGCGGGACTGCGCGGCGATTTCCTGTTCGAGACGCTTCTGGAAATCCTCCTCGGACAGCGCCCTGGAAAGATCGGCGGCGGGCATGAAACGCTCTTCGACGCGATAGATCGCCCGGGCCAGCCAGCGCCGGGTCTGGGCGGTCGCCACGTCGTCGCTCAACGAAAGGACGTAGAGCAACTGCTGGTACGCGGCATAGGCCTGGCGGTCGCCCTTGAGCCCTGCCTCGGCCAGCGCGGCCAGCTTGCTCGCGGCGCTATCGATCTGGCGGGAAGTAGCGTGGACGGCCAGCGCATCGGCAACGATGCGTGCTTCATCGATGGGCAGGTTCTGCAACTGCGGCAGGGAAAAATTGCGGGTATTCATCCTGTACTCCTTGTTCTTGTTCTGGATAGGCATCAGGCCATGGCCAGGGAATTCGCCTGCATCTGCTCCCAGAGCAGGTCGAAGTAGGCCCGGTTGATTTCGAAGTGGCGCGCCAGCGACTGCATGAACTTGCGCTGGAAGTCTTCGCTCGGCGCGAACTTGGCGATCAGCGCCCACATCTCCTCGGTATCGATCTCGTCCTGGGTGCCGTGCAGGCGATGGAACTCGCTGGGTTGCTCGGGCACGCCCAGGCGCTGCAGGAGTTCGTAGATGCGCCGGTGGTTGACGCAGCTCACCGACTCGACCGCGTACAGGAGCGCAAGGCCCCAGGCGACATCGGTGTGCCGCACGCAACGGATACGGTTGTTGAGGTAGGCCTTCTCCAGCGGATGCAGCGCCGGGAAATCGATGCGCGGCGGAATGTCGAAGTAGGTCATCAGGTGGGACAGCAACGCGGGGTGCGAGCGCTCCGGCGTCTCCGCCCCGGCCTCGCCGTAGAGGTTGCGATAGAACACCGAGGCGTCTTCGATGTTTTCGAAGCGGAAGGCCAGCTCCGCCAGGAGACTGTAGAAGTTGTAGGAACGGACCCAATGGTGTTCCAGGAAGAAGCGCACGTCCTCGACCGGCGGCGTGCCCTGGAACAGGTGGACCGACATGGGATGGCGCACCCGGCTGCGCGCCTCGATCTCGGCGTCGACCTTCTTGCGGAACTCCTCCACCGGGACGGCGCTGAAACCGGCCGGCTCGGGAGCGAAACGATCCTCGACCAGGTAGACCTGGCTCGCCATCCAGCGGCGGGTCGGCTCCGTATGCGGATCGCTGCCTACGTGCAGTTCCAGGAGCAACGCCTGGTACTGCGCGTAAGCCGAAGCATCACCGCCCAGGCCTTTGGCCGTGACCGCGAGAATCGCCTCGAGCGCGAGCGTGATCTGGTCCAGGGAGGCACCCGGTTTCAAGGCTTCAGCCAGGAGAACCGATGCATTTCGGGCAGGTTCCGACATTGTCCGCTGGGGGCGGATATTCATATCGGAGGAAGAATTGCAGCATTGCTGTAACGGATTTGAAGTCATTTGGATCACCCTTGTTTTTGTTGTTGTGCGGGGCGACCGTAAAGCTTGCCACGGTGGCAAGGTCAAGCAATGCAGCGGCCTTGTCGGCGGACAACGGAGTTCGCCGAAAGGTGCTCTTCGATAACACTGGATGCGCTGCGAAAAACCCCGAGCTAAAGGCCTGCGAATCCATCGGAGAATAACTTTTAGGGTTTCCTGTCAGCGCCTCTTGCCGTTCACATAACTGTCACCTCGCGGCCGACTGAAATATTGATTTACAAATTCCAAAGAGTTCTTTCCACAATAGCCAAGCGCCATTGATGGCATATGGAACGCGGACTTCAATGAAAATCATTTTCCTATTGCCGCCACTGGGCGAAACGCTACTATCCGACCCTACGCCTGCGTCATGCCCATGCACTCAACGGCCCTCCGGATAACCGGCCTCGCTCAACGCCTCGAGGAATGCGTGCTTGTCCAGAGTGCTCTCGACCCTGGCCTCGCGCCGAGGGGGATCGGTCTCTACGCGCGCCTGGGGATCGACGCCGTGCAGGATACGGGTGACAGTCTTGGCACAACCGCCGCAGGTCATATTCGGAATATGGAAAGAAAACATCGCAACCTCCTGGTTTGTTGACTCCTGCGAACCATGAGTCCTGCCATCGTGACAAGGTCAACTCATAAATCTCTCAGGTAAACCAAACTTTCAAGAATTCATATGAATAGTTCCAGAGGTTATTCCGCAAATTTAAAACAACGAGCAAAGCCAAGTTCGAACATATAGAACAACTCCGCCAGACAACCGAGATACCGCGTCAGCCAGCTCCACTCACCATTGAGGAACCTCTCGACGATATTCTCCGTGCGGCGCGAGCGCAGAGGCACAGGAGTGACTTCATCCAATAAGAAACGGCGGGCAGCCGGAACGTACCTGAAGAACAGTGAGAAAGTAATACTTCCCCACTCTTCTGAACATTGAATTCCCGAGCAGATACTTTCCATCTGCCCTCTTCACTCATCCATCTGAATGAACTACCGAAAAAGAGTTCGGAACCGACTTATCGATAAGGCGGACAGGGACGAGTGATCCGCGCCAGGCAATCCGTACTCCCGGGGTTCGCCAAATAACCGGAGGACGCGCCGCACGGCCCTCGACCCAGGCAGTCGAGCGAAGGCCGGCGGCCGGAAGCCGCCGGCGGCTGATCAGGAGCGACTGTCGCGCTGCCGTGCCACGCCTGGAGAGGTATCGTCGGTAGCCACGCCACAGCGCCGCGCCCCCGCGCAGGCCTCCCAGCCACCCCCCAGCGCCTTGTAGATACCCACGACGGCAAGGCGCTGCTCGGTGCGCGCGATGCTCAATGCGCGCCGGCTGAGGTAGTCCGAGCGTTCCGCCTCGAGCACGTCCAGGTACTCGCCGTCCCCCTGGACGAAGCGCTCCCGGGCCAGGCGCGCCGCCTCGCGATTGGCCGTCGCCTCGAGCAGGCGCAGGCGGAGCCTGTCAGCGGCAGCGCCATAGCCGTTGAAGGCATCATCGGTCTCCTGCAGGGCGCGCAGTACCGTCCGGTCGTAGAGGATCAATGCCTCCTGCGCACGGGCTTCGCTGGCGGCGATCCGCGCCCGCACGCGACCGCGGTCGAGTAACGCCCAGCGAATCACCGGGTTCAGGACGTTGAAGGACGTACCACTCTCGTCCAAAGCATCGAGATTGCCGGCGACCAGGCCGATCGAGCCGCGTACCTCGACCTGCGGATACAGCCCCGCGGTCTCGACGCCGATACGTGCGGTCGCGGCCGCCAGGTTGCGTTCGGCCGCGGCGATGTCGGCGCGACGCGCCAGCAGTCCCGCCGGGTCGCCGACCCCGAGGGTGCGGAGCGTCAGCCTTTCCCCGGAGGCGCGGGCGACCGGCGGGCTGAAGGCCTGCGGGGCTTCCGCGAGGAGAACGGCCAGCGCATTGCGGGTGGCGGCGCGGCGCCGTTCGAGGTCGGGCACGGCCGCCTCGACGTTGTGCAATAACGCTTCGGCGCGCAACCGGTCGAACTCGTGGGCGGAGCCGGCGCTGACCAGGCGCTCGACCATCTCCAGGCTGTCGCGCTGGTTGCCGGCGATGTCATGGACCACCGCAAGTTCGGCCTCGATGCCCTGTAGCTGGAACCAGGTCATGGCAACCGTAGCCGCGACGCTCGCCTGCACGTTGCGCAGCAGGGCCTCGCGCGAACCCGCCTGCGCCTCGGCGGCCTCCACCGAGCGCCGCACCCGGCCGAACAGGTCGATTTCCCAGGAGGCATCCAGCGCGCCGCGATAGGTCTCGATGTCGCGCTGCTGGCCGGCCGGTGTTTCCACCTCGCCGCGCCGCCGGGCCTGGTAATCGAACGCCGGCCCGCCGCGCGGCAGGAACTCCTCGCGGTTCTCGCGCAGCAGCGCCTTCGCTTCGTCCAGGCGCGCGCCGGCAAGGGCGATGTCGAGGTTCGCCGCGAGCGCCCGCTGGATCAGAGACTCCAGGGCCGACTCGTCGAACCCGCGCCACCACTCGATCTCCACGCCACTGCCATCGATACCCGCCGGCATCGCGCCGAAGCTGGCCGGTGCGGACGCGCTCGGCGGCGCATAGTCGGGCCCCACCGCGGCACAGCCGCCCAGCAGGATCAGCGCGCTCAACGAAGACCGCAGGTATGGCTTCATGGACGGCCTCCCTCCAGATGCGCCAGGCTGCCGCCGGCGCGTCGCTCCAGGCGCGCCGCCAGTGCCCGTACCAGTACGTAGAACACTGGCGTGAGGAACAGGCCGAACAGCGTTACCCCGAGCATCCCGGCGAATACCGCGACGCCCATGGCCTGGCGCATTTCCGCTCCGGCGCCGCTGGCCATGACCAACGGCACCACGCCGGCGATGAACGCCAGCGAGGTCATCAGGATCGGCCGCAGGCGCAGGCGGCAAGCCTCGACCACCGCCTCCAGCGCACGGGCGCCCTCGGCCTCCAGCGTGCGGGCGAACTCGACGATCAGGATCGCGTTCTTCGCCGCCAGGCCGACCAGCACCACCAGCCCGATCTGGACGAACACGTTGTTGTCGCCGCCCACCAGCCACACCCCGGCGATCGCGCTGAGCAGGCACATCGGCACGATCAGCAGGACCGCCAGCGGCAACAGCCAGCTGTTGTACTGCGCGGCGAGGATCAGGTAGGCCAGCAGCACGCACAGCGGGAAGATGAACAGCGCGCTGTTACCGGCCAGCTTCTGCTGGTAGGTCAGGTCGGTCCATTCGAAGGTCATGCCCTCGGGCAGCACTTCGCCGGCCAGGCGCTCCATCAACGCCACCGCCTGTCCCGAACTGACGCCGGGAAGCGCGCCGCCGCTGATATCGGCCGACGGATAGCCGTTGTAGTGGATCACCCGGTCGGGACCGGAGCTGGGCGTCACGGTGACGAACGAGGACAGCGGCAACATCGCCCCGGCGGCATTGCGTACCTGCAGGCGCCCGATGGCTTCGGCCTGCATGCGGTGCGGCGCATCAGCCTGGGCAGTGACCTTGTAGGTGCGCCCGAAGCGGTTGAAGTCGTTGATGTACAGCGAGCCGAGGTAGACCTGCAATGCCTCGAACACATCGGCCAGGCGAACGCCCTGGCTCTTCACCTTGGTGCGGTCGACCACCACCTCGAGCTGCGGGGCATTGATATCGAAGCTGGTCATCAAGCCCCCGAGCTGGCCGGACTCAGTGGCCTTCATCATCAGCACCTGGGTCTGCCTGGCCAGGGCTTCCAGCCCGGCGCCGCCGCGATCCTCGACCTGCATCTTGAAGCCGCCGATGGTTCCCAGCCCCGGTACCGGCGGCGGCGGGAAGACCCCGAGGAAGCCGTCGGGAATGCTGGCGAACCTGGCTTGCAGGCGCCCGGCGATGGCCAGCGCGCCGAGATCGGCGGAGGTGCGCGATTCGAACGGGTCGAGCATGAAGAACATGACCGCGGCGTTCGGCACGTTGACGAAACCGTTCACCGACAGGCCCGGGAAGGCCACGACGCTCTCCACCCCCGGCTCCTCGAGGCCGATCCGGGACATCTGCCTGACCACCGCATCGGTACGCTCCAGCGACGCTCCGTTCGGCAACTGGGCGATGCCGACCAGATAGTACTTGTCCTGCATCGGCACGAAGCCCGGTGGCACCGCCTGGAAACCGACCCAGGTCAGGCCAAGCAGGCCCCCATACACCACCAGGGCCAGGCCGCTCACCCGCACCACCTTGCGCACCGCGTTGCCGTAGGCCTCGGGGGCATTTCGCAACGGTCGGCCGAGGGCCTGGAGCAGTCGCTGGAAACGCCCCGCCACCGCATCTCCGGCCGGCCGCGGACGCAACAGCAGGCCCGCCAGGGCCGGGCTGAGGGTCAGCGAGTTGAGCGCCGACAGGATGGTGGAGATGGCGATGGTCAGGGCGAACTGACGATAGAACTCGCCCTGCAGGCCACTGAGAAAGGCCGTGGGGATGAACACCGCCGCCAGCACCGAGGTGATCGCCATGATCGGCCCGGTGACCTCGTCCATCGCACGCCGCGCGGCCTGGAGCGGCGGCTCGCCGTTCTCGATGTGGCGCTCGACGTTTTCCACCACCACGATGGCGTCATCGACGACGATGCCGATCGACAACACCAGGCCGAACAACGACAGGGTATTCAGCGAGAAACCCATCAGGTGCATGACGGCGAAGGTGCCGACCAGCGAGACCGGCACTGCCATCAGCGGAATCAGCGAAGCACGCCAGCTACGCAGGAACAGCACCACCACCACCACGACCAGCAGGATCGCCTCCAGCAGGGTGGTGGCCACGGTCTGCAACGAAGCGCGGACGAACACCGTCGGGTCGTAGGCGATGCGCGCGCTGAGGCCGGCCGGGAAGTTGCCTTCGAGCCTCGCCACGGTGGCACGCACCGCTTCGGCGGTATCCAGCGCGTTGGCTCCGGGGCTCTGGATGATCTGCAAGGCCACCGCCGGCTCGCCGTCCAGCAGGCTGCGCAGCGCATAGGCATCGCCGCCCATCTCGATCCGCGCGACGTCGCGCAGGCGCGTCACCTGGCCGTCGGCGCCGGTGCGGACGATGATGTCGCCGAACTGCTCTTCGTCGCTCAGGCGCCCGAGGGTATTCACCGTGACCTGGAAGGCCGCGGTGGAGTCCGGCGCCTGGCCGACGGCGCCGGCCGCCACCTGGACGTTCTGTTCGCGTACCGCGGCGATCACCTCGCCCGCCGTCAGCCCGCGCGCGGCGATCAGGTCGGGGTCGAGCCACAGGCGCATGCTGTACTCGCCGGCGCCCCACACCACCACATCGCTGATCCCCGGCAGGCGCAGCAGTTCGTCGCGCACCTGGAGGTAGGCGTAGTTCGAGATGTACAGCGGGTCGTAGCGTTGCTCCGGCGACAGCAGGTGCACCACCATGAGGATGTCCGGCGAGGTCTTCTGGGTGACCACGCCCTGCCGCTGCACCTCGTCGGGTAGGCGCGAGAGCACCCGCGAGACCCGGTTCTGCACCTGGATCTGGGCCATGTCGGGATCGATGTGCTGGTCGAAGGTGATGGTCAGGATCATTCGCCCGTCGGTGGCCGACTGCGAGGACATGTACAGCATCCCCTCGACCCCGGTGATCGCCTGCTCCAGCGGCGTCGCCACCGTCTGCGCGATCACGTCGGGGTTGGCGCCGGGATAGGCGGTGGTCACCTGCACGGTCGGCGGCGTCACCGCCGGGTATTCGCTCAGCGGCAACTGGAAGAACGAAACGATGCCTCCGATCATCATCAGCACCGAAAGAACGATGGCGAAGATCGGCCTATCGATGAAGAAGCGTGGGAATGTCATTGTGCGGCCCCCACGGTCTTCGACAGGTCGACGGGCGTGCCATCGATTTCCGCAAGGAGCGGCGTGATCTGCATGTCCGGCCGCACTAGGCCCTTGACGACGATGCGCTCGCCCGGCTGCAGGCCCTGGCGGACGACCCGCAGGCCGTCGACCATCGGCCCGAGTTCCACCGGCCGGTACTGGGTCTTGTTGCCTTCGTCGACGACCAGCACATAGCGCCGGCCCTGGTCGGTGCCGATGGAATGGTCGGCGACCAGCACCTGCTCGCGAGGCTTGCCGGTCTCCAGCCTGACCTTGGCGAACAGCCCCGGCGTCAGTTGCCCGTCCGGGTTGTCGACCACCGCCCGAACCCGGACCGTGCCGGTCCCGCGGTCGGCGGCATTGGCGAGGAAATCGAGGCGACTGCTTCGTCCATAGGACTCGTCGGTGAGCAACGCCACCTTGACCCTGGGGGCCTGCTCGCCTTCCCTGCCGCGGGTCGGCGCCAGGGCCTGCAGGTAGGTGCGCTCGTCGACATCGAAGTACACGTACAGCGGATCGACCGAAACGATGCTGGTCAGCGCGGTGACGCCATTGGTGACGTAGTTGCCCTCGGTGACCTGGATATGCCCGACACGCCCGCCGATCGGTGCCGTCACCCGCGTGAAGCCGAGATCCAGTTGCGCCGCGTCGAGGGCGGCCCTGGCCGCATCGACCTGGGCCTTGCTGGCATTGCGCGAGGCGATGGCGCTGTCGAGCCGCTCCCGGGCGACGACCTTCCGCGCATACAGCAGCTCGGCTCGCTCGTGTTCGGTGCGCGCCAGCAACGCCGCGGCCTCGGCCTCGCGCAGGCGCGCCCTGGCGGCATCCTGCGCCGCCTTGAACACGCGCGGGTCGATGAGGAACAGTTGCTGGCCCTTCTCTACCAGGCGGCCTTCCGGCACCGTAACGTCCTGGATGTAGCCAGCGACGCGCGGCCGCAGTTCTACCTGCTCGACAGCGGTCAGCGAGCCGGTGAACTCGGCGTAGGGTGTCACCGGGCGAACCACCACCTCGGCTACGGGAACGCTTGGCGGGGCGCTCGCCGCTCCCGGCGGCGCCGATTCCCCGCAGCCAGCGATAAGGGCCGCGACACCTAGCGTCGCGGTGATGCGGATGAAGTGTCTGAGATTCATTGTTATGCCTTCCTGGTCTGAGCCTGCGTGGCCTGGCTGGACGAAACCGCTTCCGTGGCCGGTTATCGACCTTGACACCTTGGTAAGGTCAACCCCCCTTTTTCCGTCCTCATGGCGAAGGCGCAGCGAGCTTTCGGCCGGTCACCGGGGGCGGAACGCCTGGCACGCTCGGAGACGCAGCGGGCAGCTCGGGAGGGTGGCGGAGGCAGGCCGACCGGCTATCGACGGCCGGCCCAGGGAAGAGGCGAAAAACCCTGTAGGAAGGGAAGTCCGGCAAAGGGCCGGTCGCCGGGACGGGGACGATCCCGATCTCGCAGCCGGTTGCCGGCCGCATGGTAAAATCCGCCTTTGACCGTGAAGCTCGAGGCACTGAAAATGCGCATTCTCCATACCATGATCCGGGTCGGAAACATCGATCGCTCGATCGATTTCTATACCCGGGTGCTAGGCATGACCCTGCTCAGGAAGAACGACTATCCCGACGGCCAGTTCACCCTGGCCTTCGTCGGCTATGGCAACGAGGCGGATTCCGCCGTGATCGAGCTTACCCACAACTGGGGCGTGGATGCCTACGAGATCGGCACCGGCTACGGCCATATCGCCATCGAGGTCGACGACGCCTACCAGGCCTGCAACGACATCCGCAACAACGGCGGCCAGGTCACCCGCGAAGCCGGGCCGATGAAGCACGGCACCACCGTGATCGCCTTCGTGACCGACCCGGACGGCTACAAGATCGAACTGATCCAGAAGTCTTCCTGAACGGCCCCGGCTATCGCTTTCAGCAATCCGTAACGAAGAACCCCGGCTCATGGCCGGGGTTCTTCGTTCCATCGCAGGCGGCGCGCGTCGGTCAGGACAGCGTGCGGCCCTTGTTCGCGGCGATGCGCATGCGCAGCGCGTTGAGCTTGATGAAGCCCGCGGCATCGGCCTGGTTGTAGGCGCCGCCGTCTTCCTCGAAGGTCGCGATGTTGGCGTCGAACAGCGAGTCGTCGGACTTGCGGCCCACCACCACGACGTTGCCCTTGTACAGCTTCAGGCGCACTACGCCGTTCACGTTGACCTGCGAGGCGTCGATCATCTGCTGCAGCATCAGGCGCTCCGGGCTCCACCAGTAGCCGGTGTAGATCAGGCTGGCGTACTTGGGCATCAGCTCGTCTTTCAGGTGGGCCACTTCGCGGTCCAGGGTGATCGACTCGATGGCGCGGTGGGCCTTGAGCATGATGGTGCCGCCGGGGGTCTCGTAGCAGCCACGGGACTTCATGCCGACATAGCGGTTCTCGACGATGTCGAGGCGGCCGATACCGTTGATCCCGCCGACGCGGTTCAGCTCGGTGAGCACCTCGGCCGGGGTCATGTCCTTGCCGTCGATGGCGACGATGTCGCCCTTGCGGTAGGTCAGCTCGATGTAGGTCGGGGTGTCCGGCGCGTTTTCCGGGGAAGCGGTCCACTTCCACATGTCTTCTTCGTGCTCGGTCCAGGTATCTTCCAGCACGCCGCCTTCGTAGGAGATATGCAGGAGGTTGGCGTCCATCGAGTACGGCGACTTCTTCTTGCCGTGGCGCTCGATCGGGATGCCGTGCTTCTCGGCATAGTCCATCAGCTTCTCGCGGGACAGCAGGTCCCACTCGCGCCAGGGCGCGATCACCTTGACGCCGGGCTTCAGCGCGTAGGCGCCCAGCTCGAAGCGGACCTGGTCGTTGCCCTTGCCGGTGGCGCCGTGGGAGATGGCGTCGGCGCCGGTCTCGTTGGCGATCTCGATCAGGCGCTTGGCGATCAGCGGACGAGCGATGGAAGTGCCCAGCAGGTACTCGCCTTCGTAGACGGTGTTGGCGCGGAACATCGGGTAGACGAAGTCGCGGACGAATTCTTCGCGCAGGTCGTCGATGTAGATTTCCTTGACGCCCATCGCGCGGGCCTTGGCGCGAGCCGGTTCGACTTCCTCGCCCTGGCCGAGGTCGGCGGTGAAGGTCACCACTTCGCAGTTATAGGTATCTTGCAACCACTTCAGAATTACCGAGGTATCCAGGCCGCCGGAATACGCCAGGACTACCTTCTTCACATCCGCCATGCCATCACTCCACGGGGGTCGTCACGAAAAGCGACAATTCTACGCAGGGCATTCGGGAAATTACAGAGGGGCGACAGCTTTAGACGCAAAAGCGACAGATTCTATCGTTTGCGCGACTCAAACCGTGGGTTTTCCCTGAAGCGAGGCGGCCGGAGGCTTCGGTGCGGCAGGTTCTGCCGCGGGCGGCGCCGGCTTGTCCTCGGCCTTCGGCGCTTCCGTCGCCGGCTCGACCACCGCCTCGCGCGACAGGTGCACGGTGACCCGGCGGTTGCGCGCACGGTTGGCGGCGCTGTTGTTGGCCACCAGCGGGTAGCGCTCGCCATAGAAGCGCACGTTGATCTGGCTTTCCGGCACCCCGTTGCTCTTCAGGTACTCCTGCACCGCCAGCGCGCGGCGGCGCGACAGGTCGCGGTTGGTCAGGCGGTTGCCGCTGTTGTCGGAGTGCCCGTCGAGTTCGATCCGGTTGATGCTCGGATCGGCCTTGAGCAGTTGCAGGATGATGTCCAGCTTGGCTCGCGCCACGTCGTTCAGCGCCGTGCCGCCGTCGGGGAAGCCGACCTGGGCCAGCTTGACCTGGTCGAAGTTCACCGGCAGCAGCTTGGCGATGCAGGCCTGGTACTGGCTGTAGACGCTGGCGAAGCGCGCCGGCAGCAGGCGCACCTCCAGGCGATCGCCCTGCCAGGTGCGATGGCGGACCAGCGGGCTGCGCCCCTCGAGCAGGCCGGTGAGCAACCGACCGGCCTGTTGCTGGTTGCTGTTGAACGGCACCTCGCCGCTACCGATGCTGACCTGGCCAAGGTTGATGTCGCCCTGTCCCGGTCGCCAGGGCGGCGCGGCAGCCAGCAGGGTCGCCGACCCGCGCCCCAGCCACTGGGCCTCGGGCTTCAGGCGGAAGGTCGCCTGCTCGCCGGCACGCCGGACGAACTCGCCGACCCCGAAATTCGCCACCGGCTGCGACAGGCGGCATTCGAACTGGTCGCCTTCGACCTTCCACTCGACGCTCTCCAGCCGCGTCTGGAAGGTCACCGCCAGTGCCGGCAGGCTGCTGAGCAGGAAAGGCAATAGAAGAAGGCGCGGCTGCACGACGGCGGGCTCCGGGAAAGCGTCCAAATACGAAGGATGTATCGGACGGCCCGGACAAAACTTGATAGCGAGTGCCCCGCCCCCCCTTTTCCGGTAGCATTTCCCCCCACGAAATCCCGTCCTGGAAGCCCCATGTCCGACCGTCTCACCCTCCTGCGCCCCGACGACTGGCACATTCACCTGCGTGACGGTGCCGCGCTGGCCAATACCGTCGGCGACGCCGCCCGCACCTTCGGCCGCGCCATCGTCATGCCGAACCTGGTGCCGCCGGTGCGCAACGCCGCCGAAGCCGACGCCTACCGGCAGCGCATCCTCGCCGCCCGCCCCGCCGCCAGCCGCTTCGAGCCGCTGATGGTGCTGTACCTCACCGACCGCACCAGCGCCGAGGAAATCCGTACCGCCAAGGCCAGCGGCTTCGTGCATGCCGCCAAGCTCTATCCGGCAGGCGCCACCACCAACTCGGACTCTGGCGTGACCCGCATCGACAATATCTTCGAAGCGCTCGAGGCGATGGCCGAGGTCGGCATGCCGCTGCTGGTGCATGGCGAGGTGACCCGCGCCGAGGTCGACGTATTCGATCGTGAGAAGCAGTTCATCGACGAGCACCTGCGCCGGGTGGTCGAGCGCTTCCCGACCCTGAAAGTGGTCTTCGAGCACATCACCACCGGCGACGCCGCCCAGTTCGTCCGGGAAGCCCCGGCCAACGTCGGCGCGACCATTACCGCCCATCACCTGCTGTACAACCGCAACCACATGCTGGTCGGCGGTATCCGCCCGCATTTCTATTGCCTGCCGATCCTCAAGCGCAACACCCACCAGGAAGCCCTGCTGGACGCCGCGGTGAGCGGCAACCCGAAATTCTTCCTCGGCACCGACTCGGCGCCGCACGCCCGCCACGCCAAGGAAGCCGCCTGCGGTTGCGCCGGCTGCTACAGCGCCTACGCCGCCATCGAGCTGTATGCCGAGGCCTTCGAACAGCGCAATGCGCTGGACAAGCTGGAAGGCTTCGCCAGCCTGCATGGCCCGGATTTCTATGGCTTGCCGCGCAACACCGACCGGATCACCCTGGTCCGCGAGGAGTGGCAGGCGCCCGCCAGCCTCCCCTTCGGCGACTTCGACGTGGTACCGCTGCGCGCCGGCGAGACACTCCGCTGGAAACTGCTGGAGGCCGGGGCATGAGCGAAGACAACTTCGACGACGAATTCGACGGCAGCCTCCCCAGCGGCCCGCGCCATCCGATGGCGCGCCGCTTCCGCGGCTACCTGCCGGTAGTGGTGGACGTCGAGACCGGCGGCTTCAACTCGGCCACCGACGCGCTGCTGGAAATCGCCGCGACCACCGTCGGCATGGACGAGAAAGGCTTCCTGTTCCCGGAACACACCTACTTCTTCCGCATCGAGCCCTTCGAAGGCGCCAACATCGAGCCGGCCGCGCTGGAATTCACCGGCATCAAGCTCGACCACCCGCTACGCATGGCGGTGCAGGAGGAAGCGGCACTCACCGAGATCTTCCGCGGCATCCGCAAGGCGCTGAAGGCCAATGGCTGCAAGCGGGCGATCCTGGTCGGCCACAACAGCAGCTTCGACCTCGGTTTCCTCAATGCCTCCGTGGCGCGTACCGGGATCAAGCGCAATCCGTTCCATCCCTTCTCCAGCTTCGACACCGCCACCCTGGCTGGCCTCGCCTACGGCCAGACGGTCCTGGCCAAGGCCTGCCAGGCCGCCGGCATGGAGTTCGACAACCGCGAGGCGCACTCGGCACGCTACGACACCGAGAAGACCGCCGAGCTGTTCTGCGGCATCGTCAACCGCTGGAAGGAAATGGGCGGCTGGATGGATGACGACGACTGAGCCTCGGCCCACTTAGGCGGATAACGCCAGGACGTTATCCGTCCTACGCGACCGGTCAGGCAATCTCCCCCTCTTCGGAGCGAGGCGCGTGACCTGGGATGGGGCTGCCGGCCCTCGCGAGCCCATGAAAAAGCCCCGCCGAAGCGGGGCTTTTTCCAACGCGCGAAGCAGGCTCTTCTTACAGCTTGCTGGCGTTCTCGGCCAGGTACTTGGCCACGCCTTCGGGCGATGCGGTCATGCCCTTGTCGCCCTTCTTCCAGTTGGCCGGGCAGACTTCGCCGTGCTCCTCATGGAACTGCAGGGCATCGACCAGACGCAGCAGCTCGTCCATGTTGCGGCCCAGCGGCAGGTCGTTGACGATCTGCGAGCGCACAACGCCTTCCTTGTCGATCAGGAACGCGCCACGGAAGGCCACGCCACCGTCGGACTCGACGTCATAGGCCTTGGCGATCTCGTGCTTGGTGTCGGCCGCCAGGGTGTACTTGACGGCGCCGATGCCGCCCTTGTCCACCGGGGTGTTGCGCCAGGCGTTGTGGGTGAAGTGGGAGTCGATGGAAACGCCGATCACCTCGACGTTGCGCGCCTGGAATTCCGGGATGCGGTGGTCCAGGGCGATCAGCTCGGACGGGCAGACGAAGGTGAAGTCCAGCGGATAGAAGAACACCAGGCCGTACTTGCCCTTGATGGCCTCGGACAGGGTGAAGCTCTCGACGATCTCGCCATTGCCCAGTACCGCGGCAACGTTGAAGTCAGGCGCTTTCTTACCTACGAGTACGCTCATTCCATGTCTCCTTTAAGCGGAAGGTTGAAGGACGGCACCGCAGCCTGCCGGCTCCTCGTGAAGCCTCGATGGCAGGGGCGCCGTTCCCCGGGAAACGGCCATCATACACCCCGCCCCAGCCGGCGCTAAGTCTTTGTCCGACAAAGCCATTTGTCGGGGGGCGAAAAAAACCCGACTAAAACGCTCCAGGGAACTTTGACAATCATTCTCATTATTATTAGTATCTTTTCCAACTCAACTTCCCAGTAGCCAGATCGCCATGTACGTCTGCCTCTGCCAAGGTGTTACCGACAACCAGATCCGCGATGCCATCTACGAAGGCTGCTGCAGCTATCGTGAGGTTCGCGAAGCCACCGGCGTCGGTACCCAGTGCGGCAAGTGCGCATGCCTGGCCAAGCAGGTGGTACGCGAAACCCTCAACGACCTGCAGAGTGCCCAGCCGGTACCGGCGTTCGGGACTACGGCGTTCGTCGCTGCCTGAAAAATATTTTTTATCCCTCTTTCAGAAGAACCGGGCCTGGCGCCCGGTTTTTTTATGCCTTCAATTCAATGACTTAGCGGCAGAACGCGGAAAGAAAACATTCGTATTCATATTCTTTTTCCCTTATATTTCAATAACTTAGGTTTGACACCCTGCTTCGTCGCGGCCAAACTTGGCGAATCACACCCACTACGACGGCAGGATTCGGCATGAAAGGCGACAAGAAAGTCATCCAGCACCTCAACAAGATCCTCGGCAACGAGCTGATCGCGATCAACCAGTACTTCCTTCACTCGCGCATGTGGAACGACTGGGGCCTGAAGCGCCTCGGCGCCCATGAGTACCACGAGTCGATCGACGAGATGAAGCATGCCGACAAGCTCATCGAGCGCATCCTCTTCCTCGAAGGCCTGCCCAACCTGCAGGACCTCGGCAAGCTGCTGATCGGCGAGAACACCCAGGAAATGCTGCAGTGCGACCTGAACCTGGAGCTGAAGGCGACCAAGGACCTGCGCGAAGCCATCGTGCATTGCGAGCAGGTGCACGACTACGTCAGCCGCGACCTGCTGAAGGACATCCTGGAGTCGGAAGAAGAGCACATCGACTACCTGGAGACCCAACTGGGCCTGATCCAGAAAGTCGGCCTGGAGAACTACCTGCAGTCGCACATGCACGAAGACGACTGATCGGGAACCACGACGAAGCGCCGGCGGCCTGCCCCGTCGGCGCTTTTTTCTTGCCCGCCAGAAAGCCTCAGGCGCTGCGCGGCCTGCGCCGGACCAGATCGGCGCGCAGGGCCAGCAACAGGCAAAGACCGACCAGCACCAGCAATGCCCAGCGCAGGCCGATCTCGTGGGCCAGCAGGCCGATCAGCGGCGGCCCCATCAGCAGTCCGCCATACCCCACGGTAGAGACGGCGGCGACCCCGATCACCGGATCGATGCCCGGCTGGTTGCCAGCAGCGCTGATCACGATCGGCACCATCACCGACAGTCCCAGGCCAACCACCCCGAAACCGGCGATGCTCAGCGCCGGCCAGGGGCTGAACAGCGCCACCAGCATGCCCAGCGTGGCCAGCGAACCCAGGCCGCGCAGCAATGGCGCATCGTCGATGCGTCCGCGCAGGCGGTCGCCGAACAGGCGCCCCACCACCATCGCCGCGGAAAACGCCGCGAAGCCCAGCGCCGCCACCCGCTCGGAAGCATCCAGAACGCTGTGCAGGAACAGCGCGCTCCAGTCAGCCACGCCGCCCTCGGAAACGAACGCGCAGAGAATCAGCAGGCCCAGGCCGAGCAAGGCCCGCGGCGGCAAGGTGAAGCCGCCGCCCTTGCGCGCGCCCGCCTTGCTCGGGTCCGGCGGAAGCAACGCGCGTACGAAGAATGGCAGGCTCAGCAGGCCGAGTGCGGTGAGAATGAGGAAGTGCCAGAACGGCGTCAGTCCGGCCAGTGCCGCGGCGCTCAACGCACCGACCAGGCAGCCGAGGCTGTACATGCCATGCAGCATGGACATGCAGGGTTTGCCGAGCAGGCGCTCGACATCCACCGCCTGGATGTTCATCGCCACGTCCATCCCGGCGAAGCTCACGCCCAGCACGTAGAAGGCCAGGGCCAGTTGCCACCAGCCCTGGCTCAGGCCGAGCAGCGGAAACACCAGCAGCATGATCAGGCAACCGCCGATCACTACGCTGCGGCTGCCGATGCGCTGGACCAGGAAACCGCTCAACGGGAACGCCGTGAGCGCGCCGACCCCGACGCCGAGCAGGGCCTGGCCGAGCGCGCGCTCGTCCAGCTGGGTCTGCTCCTTGAGCGCCGGGATGCGTCCCATCAGGTTGCCGATGACCAGCCCGGCCATGGCGAAGAAATAGATGCAAGCCAGGCGACCCTGGCGAGGATTGACTTCCGACATGGAGGTTCCCGGTTTCCTTGCTGGTTTCTCCGGACAAAAAAGAAACCCCGCACAAGGCGGGGCTCTTCGTCGGATGCGCGGATCAGGCGTTGGCTTTGGCCGCCGCGTCCTTGACCAGGGTCTGCAGTTCGCCCTTCTCGAACATCTCGGCGAGGATGTCGCTGCCGCCGACCAGTTCGCCATTGACCCACAGCTGCGGGAAGGTCGGCCAGTTTGCGTACTTCGGCAGGTTGGCGCGGATTTCCGGGTTCTGCAGGATGTCGACGTAGGCGAACTTCTCGCCACAGGCCATCAGCACCTGGGCCGCGCGCGAGGAGAAACCGCACTGCGGGGCGTTCGGCGAACCCTTCATGTACAGCAGGATGGGGTTGTTGGCGATCTGCTCTTTAATGGTTTCGATGATGTCCATGGCTTACCTCAACAGGAACGTTTCGACACGGTAACTCGGCAAATAATGACCGGTATTGTATCGGAAAGCCTAGCGCGACGCTCGGCTTTACTCTCGCGTTCCGTCGACCCGCTCAGGCCGCTTCCACCTCCACCGGCAGGCCGTTGAGCGCGGCGTTGCCCGACAGCAGGTCGAGATGACGCTCGTCGGTCAGGTCGTTGGCGCTGGCGCCGGCCTGGGCGCGGGCGATCGCCAGTTGCACGCCGGGCCGCGCGTGGCCCCAGCCGTGCGGCAGGCTGACCACCCCGGGCATCATCTCGCTGCTCGCCGCCACCTCCACCTCGACGCTGCCGACCCGCGAGCGCACCCGCACCCGTTGCCCGTCGACCAGGCCGCGACCCTCCAGGTCCCGCGGGTGCATCAGCAACTGGTGACGCGGCTTGCCCTTCACCAGGCGATGGTAGTTGTGCATCCAGGAATTGTTGCTGCGCACGTGGCGTCGTCCGATCAGCAGCAACTGGTCGGACGCAGGCAGTGGCTGTGCGGCGAAGCGTTGCAGGTCGTCGACGAACAGCGGCGGCGCGGCCTGGATGCGCTGGTCGGCGGTCTTCAGGCGCGGCGCCAGGTTCGGCCGCAGCGGCCCGAGGTCGATGCCGTGGGGATGTTCGCGCAGAGTGGCCAGGCTCAGCCTGTGCTCGGAACGGTCGCCGTAGGCGCCAGCGCGCAGGCCGAGGTCGATCATCTGCTGCGGCTCCAGGGTCGGTTTCAGCTCCAGGCCGTTGCGCGCGGCGAAGGCCCGCGCCAGGCCGACGAAGATCTCCCAGTCGTGCAGCGCACCCTCGGGACGCGGCAGCACGGCCTCGTTGAAACGGGTCACGTTACGCACGGCGAAGACGTTGAAGGTGGTGTCGTAGTGATCGTGCTCCAGCGGCGCGGTGGGCGGCAGGATGAGATCGGCGTAGCGGGTCGTCTCGTTGATGTAGAGGTCGATGCTGAGCATGAACTCCAGGCCGTCCAGGGCCTGTTCGAGCCGCCTCCCGTTAGGCGTGGACAGCACCGGGTTGCCGGCTACCGTGACCAGCGCGCGCACCTGCCCCTCGCCTTCGCCGAGGATTTCTTCCGCCAATGCCGCCACCGGCAGTTCGCCGCCATATTCCGGCAGCCCCGAGACGCGGCTGCGCCAACGGTCGAAGTGGCCACCCGAGGTACTCGCCACCAGGTCCAGGGCCGGCGAGGTGCACAGCGCGCCACCGACCCGGTCGAGGTTGCCGGTGACCAGGTTGATCAGTTGCACCAGCCACTGGCAGAGCGTGCCGAAGGCCTGGGTGGAAACGCCCATCCGGCCATAGCAGACCGCCCGTTCGGCGGCAGCGAAATCCCGCGCCAGTTGGCGAATGCTTTCGGCCGGCACGCCACAGCGCACGCTCATGGACTCGGCGTCGAAGACCGCGACCGCCTCGCGCACTCGCTCCAGCCCGTCGACCGGCAGCGGCGTGGGGCGACCGAGGTGCTCCTCGAACAGGGTGTTGAGTATCCCGAGCAACAGCGCCGCATCCTGGCCGGGACGAATGAACAGGTGCCGGTCGGCGATAGCCGCGGTCTCGCTGCGCCGGGGATCGACCACCACCAGCCGGCCGCCGCGGGCCTTCAGCGCCTTCAGGCGCTTCTCCACGTCCGGCACGGTCATGATGCTGCCGTTGGACGCCAGCGGGTTGCCGCCGAGCACCAGCATGAAGTCGGTGTGGTCGATGTCGGGGATCGGGATCAACAAACCATGGCCGTACATCTGCTGGCTGACCAGGTGATGCGGCAACTGGTCGACGGAAGTCGCGGAGAAGCGGTTGCGCGTTTTCAGCAGGCCGAGGAAGTAGTTGCTATGGGTCATCAGGCCGTAGTTGTGCACGCTCGGATTGCCCTGGTAGACCGCCACCGCATCGTTGCCATGGCGCTCGCGGATCTCGCCGAGGCGGCTGGCCACCAGCGCGAAGGCCTCGTCCCAGCCGATCGGCTGCCACTCGCTGCCGACCCGGCGCAACGGCTGGCGCAGGCGGTCGGGGTCGTCCTGGATGTCCTGCAGGGCCACCGCCTTGGGACAGACATGGCCGCGGCTGAAGCTGTCCTGCGGGTCGCCCTTGATCGAGCGGATCCGCGGCACGCCGCCCTCGTCGCTCTCGGTCTCGATGGCGAGCCCGCAGATGGCCTCGCAGAGATGGCACGCACGGTAGTGGAGGGTCTTGCTCATGGCTCGCCTCTTCATTGTCGTCGCCGGCCGCCGCGGCCCGGCGCGTACGCGAGGACCAGACGACCGGTCTAGTCGTCGAATCGGCACTATGCGGCGCCTTCCGCCGCCGCGCCAGCAGCGTCAGTCGGCTGAATCGCCAGGCATCAGGCTGGCCGATGGGCGCGGTAGAGGGGAAGCGTGCCGTTTGTCCGGCTGTCAACTATCCACCTGGGAATTCCGGCGCGGCGAAAGCCGGTGCTAAACCTTGTCTCTTCGAGTCCGCCCCTGTCCGACAAGACCAATAAAGCGTGGAGACCGCATGACCGACGCCCGCCCCTTCCGCCCTCGCCCCACCTCGTTGTCAGCCGCCCTGCTGCTGGGCGCCTGGATCGCCCAGCCGGCCACGGCCGCCTATGTCGAAGCCGGTCGGCCCGGCGATCCGGCCAGTTGGCGCTCCGCCGAATACCAGCAGGACTGGGGCCTGGAACGGATGCGGGCCGACCAGGCCTATGCCGCCGGTATCGACGGCCAGGGCGTGAAGATCGGCGAGATGGACTCCGGTTTCGACCCGAGCCATCCGGATACCCCCGCCTCGCGCTACCAGCCGGTGACGGCCAGCGGCACCTATGTCGACGGCACGCCGTTCAGCGTCAGCGGCGCGATGAACGGCAACAACGACTCCCACGGCACCCACGTCGGCGGCACCCTCGGCGCCTCGCGCGACGGCGTCGGCATGCACGGGGTGGCCTACGCAGCACAGGTGTACGTCGCCAACACCAACCAGAACGACAGCTTCCTGTTCGGCCCGACGCCCGACCCGAACTATTTCAAGGCCGCCTACCAGGCGCTGGCCGACGCCGGGGTGCGGGCGATCAACAACAGTTGGGGCAGCCAGCCCAAGGACGTCAGCTACGAGACCCTCGACGGCCTGCACGCCGCCTATGCCCAGCACTACGGGCGCTCCACCTGGCTGGACGCCGCCGCCGGCGTCTCCCGCCAGGGCGTGATCAACGTCTTCAGCGCCGGCAACAGCGGCTACGCCAACGCCAGCGTGCGCTCCGCCCTGCCCTACTTCCAGCCGGACCTGGAAGGCCACTGGCTGGCCGTGTCCGGCCTCGACCAGCAGAACGGCCAGCGCTACAACCGCTGCGGCATCGCCAAGTACTGGTGCATCACCACGCCCGGCCGCCTGATCAACAGCACCATGCCCGGCGGCGGCTACGCCAACAAGTCCGGTACCTCGATGGCCGCGCCCCACGCCACCGGCGCGCTGGCCCTGGTCATGCAGCGCTATCCGTACCTGAACAACGAGCAGGCGCTGCAGGTTCTGCTGACCACCGCCACCCAGCTCGACGGCACGCCGACCGGCGCCCCCACCGACACCGTCGGCTGGGGCGTGCCGGATCTCGGTCGGGCGATGCATGGGCCTGGACAATTGCTCGGCCGCTTCGAGGCCAACCTTCCGGCCGGCCTGCGCGACGAATGGAGCAACCCGATTTCCGATAGCGCCCTGCTCCAGCGCCAGGCCGAGGACGCCGCCGAGCACGCGGCCTGGCAGCGGACGCTGAAGGACAAGGGCTGGGAAAACGGCCTGCCGGCCGGCGCCAGCCAGCAGGAACGCACCGACTATGCCATCGGCATGGCCCGCGACCAGGCCGCCGCCCAGCGCCAGTACCAGGGCAGCCTGGTCAAGGCCGGTGCCGGCAGCCTGGTCCTGAGCGGCGACAGCACCTATCGCGGGCCGACCCTGGTCGATGGCGGGCTGCTCAGCGTCGACGGTTCGCTGCTGTCCGCCGTCGAAGTCAATGCCGGCGGCACCCTCGGCGGCAGCGGCAGGATCGGCGGCCTGCTGGCGCGCTCCGGCGGCACGGTGGCCGCGGGCAACTCCATCGGCACCCTGGAGGTCGCCGGGGACCTGCGCTTCGAATCCGGCTCGACCTACGCGGTGGAGCTTTCGGAAAGCGCCAGCGACCGGATCGTCGCCAGCGGCAAGGCGAGCATCGCGGGCGGCAATGTCACCCTGGCCATGGAAAACAGCCCCGACCTGCTCAGCCAGTCCCAGGTCGAGAGCCTGGTCGGCCGCCGCTACGACATCCTCGACGCCGCCGGCGGCATCGACGGGCGCTTCGACGCGGTATTGCCGAACTACCTGTTCCTCGGCGGCACCCTGGACTACGCGGCCAACGCCATCCGCCTGGATATCGGACGCAACGGCACGGCCCTCGCCAGCGTCGCGCAGACGCCCAACCAGGCGGCGGTCGCTGGTGCCGTGGAAGCGCTCGGCGCCGGCAACCCGGTCTACGAAAGCCTGCTCCTGTCGGAAAACGCCGCAACCGCCCAACGGGCCTTCCAGCAATTGTCCGGGGAAATCTACCCGGCGCTCGCCGGCCTGTTGCTCAACGACAGCCGCTATCTGCGCGACAGCGTCGGCGAACGCCTGCGCCAGGCCAGCGACGGCGAGGCCGGCAGGGAGGCTCCCGAAGGCTGGTTCAAGGCGCTCGGTTCCTGGGGCAAGAGCGCCGATGGCAGCCACGGCAGCGAAGGCTACCGGCATTCGGTCGGCGGCTTCCTGCTCGGCGTCGACAGCCAGGTCGCCAGCGACACGCGCCTCGGCCTGGTGGCCGGCTACAGCAACAGCTCGCTGAACATGGACAGCAGCCTGCAATCCTCCGCCAGCATCGACAGCTACCACCTCGGCGCCTACCTCGGCCGGCAATTGCAGCAATGGCGCCTGAGCCTGGGCGCGGCGCACACCTGGCACCGCGCCGAGGTCAAGCGCGACCTGCAATACGGCGCCGTGGCCGGCAAGCAGAAGGCCAAGCTCGACGCACAGAGCAGCCAGTTGTTCGCCGAGGCCGCCTACGCGCTGGGCTGGCGCAGCCTGGAGCTGGAACCCTTCGCCGGGCTGGCCTACGTGCACGTCGCCAGCGATGACTTCCGCGAACGCGGTAGTGCCGCGGCCCTGGAGGGTGGCGACGACAACCTGGACGCCGCCTTCACCACCCTGGGCCTACGCGCGAAACGGCATTTCGAGCTGGATGCCGAACGCCGCCTGGCGCTCTCCGGCAGCCTCGGCTGGCGCCACAACCTGAGCGACACCACCCCGCAACGCCACCTGGCGTTCGCCAGCGGCAGCCAGCCATTCAGCGTGGAAAGCGTGGCCCTGTCCCGCGACGCCGCGCTGCTCGGCGTCGACGCCAGCCTCGCGGTGAATCGCGAAGTGAGCGTGCGGCTGGGCTACAACGGCCTGCTGGGCAGCCGCGAGAAGGACCATGGCGTCGGACTGGCCGTCGACTGGCGTTTCTGACTTCGGTTACGAGGGCATGCCAGCCGTTGGATGGGTTCCGGCGGGCGGCAAGGGGAAAAAGCCACTTCATTGCCCTCGGTCACGAAACCGCTGCAAATATGAGAAAAAGACCTAACTAAAGGATTCATGCGAAATGCATAGCGCTATACTGTCCATCCAGCGCTGTACTATCCCTTCCAGCGCTGATCGCGACCCGGTGCCCGCACCACCGTGCCGCACGAGCCCCGGAGATCCGCACCTCCGGGGCTCACCTTTTTGCTCCTCTCGCGCCCTCCTTCCCCGACTGAGCCCCTGCCCCTGCAAATCCGCGACGAGTGTCCGCAATGCGGCCATTCGATGAACGAGCGGCCGAACGGCGGGCGCCCAGGCTGCCTGCGCATAGTCGCGGAACGGGTCAGGCCTGGCGGAAGAAGATCATGCCGAACAGCACCGCCAGGGCGCTGAGGAACGACAACCCGGTTTGCCCCAGGACCATCAGGATCGCGGCCGCCGCCGTGCTCAGCGCATGCCAGCCCCAGAGCAGGCACGACAGGTTGAGGACGATGCCGGCCAGGGCCAGGTGACGCTTGCGGCTGCGCCTGAGCAGGCCGGCCAGGCCCAGCACCAGGCCGCAGGTCGATACCGCGAAGACCGCCAGCAGGGCGGCGAACAGGCCGAGCAGATGGTTCTCGTCGCTGAGGTCGATCCGCTCGCCGAGCGCCAGCGCCATCACCACCAGCGCGATGGCGACCCCGGCCAGGGCGAGGAACAGCGACAGGCCGCCCAGCCGCGATTGGCGCAATGGCCGTGCCGGCGGCGCGGCGGCGAGTGTTTCTCCCGTGTGCATGTTCGACCTCCCTGGTCCGAAACCCGCCTCCTCCATGAAGGCATTCGGGCGCGCACAGCATAAAGCGTCGCCCCGCTCAACCGATAGATCGACGAGGCGGGACTTTGGCGGCGGGACAACCGCGAAGACCCGGGGAAAAACCCCGTAACCCGGGCCTTCCAAGCCCCTCCTTGTGTTTCCGCGACATTTCCTTATAAGATCGCGCCTTCCCCTATTTTCCCGCACGTTGCGGTCCCGCCGCAGGTCCAGTCCCGTTTTCTCTCGCGAAAGCCGGCCAGTGCCTCGGCCAGCAGTAAAAATAAAAGGTAGTCAGCGATGAGCGTACGGCACTTTCTCTCGTTTATGGATTACAGCCCCGAAGAGCTGATCGGTCTGATCCGCCGCGGCAGCGAGCTGAAGGACCTGCGCAACCGAGGCGTGCTCTACGAGCCGCTGAAGAGCCGGGTCCTGGGCATGGTCTTCGAGAAGGCTTCGACCCGTACCCGCCTGTCCTTCGAAGCCGGGATGATCCAGCTCGGCGGCCAGGCGATCTTCCTCTCCCCGCGCGACACCCAGCTCGGCCGCGGCGAGCCGATCGGCGACAGCGCCCGGGTCATGTCGCGGATGCTCGACGGCGTGATGATCCGCACCTTCGCCCACGCCACCCTGACGGAATTCGCCGCGCACTCGAAGGTGCCGGTGATCAACGGCCTGTCCGACGACCTGCACCCCTGCCAGTTGCTCGCCGACATGCAGACCTTCCACGAGCACCGCGGCAGCATCCAGGGCAAGACCGTGGCCTGGATCGGCGACGGCAACAACATGTGCAACAGCTATATAGAAGCGGCGCTGAAGTTCGACTTCCAGCTGCGCGTGGCCTGCCCCGAGGGCTACGAGCCGAAGGCCGAGTTCGTCGCCCTTGCCGGCGACCGCCTGCGCGTCGTCCGCGACCCGCGCGAGGCGGTGGCCGGCGCGCACCTGGTGAGCACCGACGTGTGGGCCTCGATGGGCCAGGAAGACGAAGCCGCCGCGCGCATCGCCCTGTTCCGTCCCTACCAGGTGAACGCCGCGTTGCTCGATGGGGCCGCCGACGATGTACTATTCATGCACTGCCTGCCGGCCCACCGCGGCGAGGAAATCAGCGAAGAGTTGCTGGACGACCCGCGCTCGGTAGCCTGGGACCAGGCAGAGAACCGTCTGCACGCGCAGAAGGCCCTCCTCGAATTGCTGATCGAACACGCCCATTACGCCTGAGCCCATGAGCCACGACCTGCTGCTGAACCTGAAAGATCTCGCCTGCGGCTACGCCTCGCAGAAAGTGGTGCAGGACCTCGACCTGCACCTCAATGCCGGAGACATCGGCTGCCTGCTGGGTCCTTCGGGATGCGGCAAGACCACCACCCTGCGCGCCATCGCCGGCTTCGAACCGGTGCTGGCCGGGCAGATCGAGCTGGGCGGCGAAGTCATCTCGCGTCCCGGCTTCACCCTGGCGCCGGAGAAACGCCGGATCGGCATGGTGTTCCAGGACTACGCGCTGTTCCCCCATCTCAGCGTGGCCGACAATGTCGGCTTCGGCATCCGCAAGCATCCACAACGCGAGCGCCTGGTGCGCGAGCTTCTGGAGCTGGTCAAGCTCGACCACCTCGCCGCGCGCCACCCCCACGAACTCTCCGGCGGCCAGCAACAACGGGTGGCCCTGGCCCGCGCGCTGGCGCCCGAACCGCTGTTGCTGCTGCTCGACGAACCCTTCTCCAACCTCGACGTGGAACTGCGCCGCAGCCTCAGCCAGGAGGTTCGCGAGATCCTCAAGGCACGCGGCACCAGCGCGATCCTGGTGACCCACGACCAGGAAGAAGCCTTCGCCGTCTGCGACCACATCGGCGTGTTCAAGGAAGGTCACCTGGAACAGTGGGACACTCCCTACAACCTCTACCACGAGCCGCTGACGCCCTTCGTCGCCAGCTTCGTCGGCCAGGGCTACTTCATTCGCGGCCAGTTGCTCAGCCCCGATACGGTGCAGACCGAACTCGGCGTGATCCGCGGCAATCGCGCCTACAGCCTGCCTTCCGGCAGCGCGGTAGACGTCCTGCTGCGCCCGGACGACCTGGTGCACGCGCCGCAGGGCGAGCTGAAGGCGCGGATCGTCGGCAAGACCTTCCTCGGCGCCGCCACCCTGTACCGCCTGCAATTACCCACCGGTACCCAGCTGGAATCGATCTTCCCCAGCCATGCCGACCACCAGCCGGGCGATGACGTCGGTATCCGCGTCGCCGCCGACCACCTGGTGGTGTTCGCCGCCCGGGGCAGCGTCGCCGCGCACCTCGCTCCCGTCCAGGCCTGATACCTCGGCGCCGTTCGGTCGGCGGCGCCTTTCCCTATCGACCGCATAGGTGGAGCCGGACGTCTCCAGCCCCTACAATCGCCCGACGATTCGAGGAGCCTGAACGATGCTGATGGTGATTTCCCCCGCCAAGACCCTGGACTACGAGACCCCGCCGGTCACCCACCGCTTCACCCAGCCGCAATACCTGGACCACGCCCAGGAACTGATCCAGCAACTGCGCCAGCTCACCCCGCTGCAGATCAGCGAACTGATGAAGCTTTCCGACAAGCTCGCCGGCCTGAATGCCGCTCGCTACGCCAGCTGGCATCCGGAGTTCACCCCGGAGAACGCCAAGCAGGCGTTGCTCGCCTTCAAGGGCGATGTCTACACCGGCCTCAACGCGGAAGACTTCGGCGAGGACGATTTCGCCTTCGCCCAGGATCACCTGCGCATGCTCTCCGGTCTCTACGGCGTGCTGCGCCCGCTCGACCTCATGCAGCCCTATCGACTGGAAATGGGCACCCGCCTGGCCAACGCCCGTGGCAAGGATCTCTACGCCTTCTGGGGCGAGCGTATCAGCCAGTGGCTGAACGAAGCGCTGGCCGCCCAGGGCGACGACGTGCTGCTCAACCTGGCTTCCAACGAGTACTTCGGCGCGGTGAAGCGCAAGGCGCTGCAAGCGCGGGTCATCGACACCGAGTTCAAGGACCTGAAGAACGGCCAGTACAAGATCATCAGCTTCTACGCCAAGAAGGCTCGCGGCATGATGGCTCGCTACGTGATCCGCGAGCGCCTGCGCGACCCGGCCGGGCTGAAGGACTTCAACGCCCACGGCTATTACTTCAGCGCCGAGCAGTCCGGCCCGGATCAGCTGGTATTCCTCAGGGACGCCCCGCAAGACTGACCTCCCCCGGCCCGCCGCCCTGGCGGGCCGCTCCTCTTTCGGCACGCCGACGCCTCCTGGCGCTACCGTTCGTCCCTCCGACACCCCTGCTGCGTCGCCTTTCTCCCCGGAAAAGCCCTTGTGGCGAATAGGCCTACTCAACCGTTCGTCTGCAAGTCATGCGGAACTGCATCACATTTTTTCACGCCCAGCCCACAGACTTTTCCCCAATTCAAGGCGGAAATGCCATCTCCGGCGTAATCCATTGGCCATTACCAGCCTCCCGCCATTACATGCAAATTACGATTGCAAAGTGCATGGATCGAAGATTAAGGAATCCTTAAGGTTTGCTTAAGGCGGTAAAAGCGGCTTCTGTTTCATTCCGGTGACGCGGAACTTTCAGCCGCCATGCATTCTGCAACTAGTGGCCATTGGCAGGCATTTAACGGAAAGGCCATCAAGTTGGTATCAAGTGATATCAAACGGATATTTCCAAATATTTCGCGAGCGGGACAAACGGCCGGAACTTCCCTCGCAGAGAAAATATCCTATCACCGCGATGCCTATCGATAGTTATGGGCAGAGCAACTTGAAACCGTCTCGAATAATCGGACTCCGCTCCGAGGGACAAACTCAACCTGTTGAAATTAAAGGCCTTTAGAAACTTGAATTCTATGGACCGAACTAAAACGAAGCATCCAAGGTCGGGTTATGCACCGTTATTGAAACCCACCTGAAACATTAAAGGGCATGAACTTATAACTTGCCCTATTAGAGTGCCGAACAACTAAGCACTCTATTCGAAACTGCCTGAAGGCGGATCAAGGGCTCTGGATCGGGGCTCGTAGTAACGGCTCGCCAGATAGGGAAGTGGCCATACGGCCACCTCATTAACGGCGCGACAAACAATCGAGGTGAATGCGATGCGAATCAGCATCTTTGGTTTGGGCTATGTCGGTGCAGTATGTGCTGGCTGCCTGTCGGCACGCGGTCATGAAGTCATTGGTGTGGATGTCTCCAGCACCAAGATCGACCTGATCAACCAGGGCAAGTCGCCCATCGTCGAACCGGGCCTGGAAGCGTTGTTGCAGCAAGGCCGGCAGACCGGACGGCTGTCGGGCACCACCGACTTCAAGAAGGCCGTGCTGGACTCCGACGTATCGTTCATCTGCGTCGGCACGCCGAGCAAGAAGAACGGCGACCTGGACCTGGGCTACATCGAGACCGTCTGCCGCGAGATCGGCTTCGCCATCCGCGAGAAGTCCGAACGCCACACCGTGGTGGTGCGCAGCACCGTACTGCCGGGCACCGTCAACAACGTGGTGATCCCGCTGATCGAGGACTGCTCGGGCAAGAAGGCCGGGGTCGACTTCGGCGTCGGCACCAACCCCGAATTCCTCCGCGAGAGCACCGCGATCAAGGACTACGACTTCCCGCCGATGACCGTGATCGGCGAACTGGACAAGCAGACCGGCGACCTTCTCGAGGAAATCTACCGCGAGCTGGACGCGCCGATCATCCGCAAGACCGTCGAGGTCGCCGAGATGATCAAGTACACCTGCAACGTCTGGCACGCCGCCAAGGTCACCTTCGCCAACGAGATCGGCAACATCGCCAAGGCGGTCGGCGTCGACGGCCGCGAGGTGATGGACGTGATCTGCCAGGACCACAAGCTCAACCTGTCGCGCTACTACATGCGTCCCGGCTTCGCCTTCGGCGGCTCCTGCCTGCCCAAGGATGTACGCGCCCTCACCTATCGCGCCAGCCAGCTGGACGTCGAGCACCCGATGCTCGGTTCGTTGATGCGCAGCAACTCCAACCAGGTGCAGAAGGCCTTCGATCTCATCACCAGCCACGACACCCGCAAGGTCGGCCTGCTCGGCCTGTCGTTCAAGGCCGGCACCGACGACCTGCGCGAAAGCCCGCTGGTGGAGCTGGCCGAGATGCTCATCGGCAAGGGCTACGAGCTGCGCATCTTCGACCGCAACGTCGAATACGCGCGTGTCCACGGGGCCAACAAGGAATACATCGAGTCGAAGATCCCGCACGTCTCCTCGCTGCTGGTCTCCGACCTCGACGAAGTGGTGGCGAGTTCCGATGTGCTGGTGCTGGGCAATGGCGACGAGCTGTTCGTCGACCTGGTGAACAAGACCCCGAGCGGCAAGAAGCTGGTCGACCTGGTGGGCTTCATGCCGCACACCACCACTGCCCAGGCCGAGGGCATCTGCTGGTAGCGGGCCGCCCCTGGCCCCGTGAGCCGGTAAAGAACCTCTTTATCGCCCTCGGACCGAAGGCCGTCTCCGCGGCGTGCGCCATAACAACAACAAGCGCACGCCGGCGTCGAGGCCAAGGTCCCCAGCCCGATGGAACTGATGATGGAAACTTACAAACGTGGCCTCGCCGAAGCCACCGGCTGGCTGGTGTTCCTCAGCCTGCTGATGGTGCTCGCGCTGGCAGTGCCGAAGACCGTGTTCGACGCCGACTCCAAGGATTTCATCCTGCTTATCGGCGCCGTCGGCATCTGGCGCTACTCCATGGGCGGCGTGCACTTCCTGCGCGGCATGCTGTTCCTCCACGTGGTCTACCCGTACTACCGCCGGCGCGTGCGCCAGTTGGGCAGCGCGGCCGACCCGTCGCACGTGTTCCTGATGGTCACCAGTTTCCGCATCGACGCCCTGACCACTGCCATGGTCTATCGCTCGGTGATCCGCGAAGCCATCGACAGCGGCTACCCGACCACCGTGGTCTGCTCCATCGTCGAGATGTCCGACGAGGTCCTGGTCCGTTCTCTGTGGGAGAAGATGAACCCGCCGGACCGGGTCAGCCTCGACTTCGTGCGGATTCCCGGCACCGGCAAGCGCGACGGCCTGGCCTATGGCTTCCGCGCGATTTCCCGGCACCTGCCGGACGACGACGCGGTGGTCGCGGTGATCGACGGCGACACCGTGCTCGACCACGGCGTGGTGAAGAAGACCGTGCCCTGGTTCAAGCTCTTCCCCAACGTCGGCGGCCTCACCACCAATGAATTCTGCGAAGTGCAGGGCGGCTACGTGATGAGCGAGTGGCACAAGCTGCGCTTCGCCCAGCGCCACATCAACATGTGCTCGATGGCCCTGTCCAAGCGCGTGCTGACCATGACCGGACGGATGTCGGTGTTCCGCGCCCGGGTGGTGACCAACCCCGAGTTCATCACCGACGTCGAGAACGACCACCTGGAGCACTGGCGCCTGGGTCGCTTCAAGTTCCTCACCGGTGACGACAAGTCCAGCTGGTTCAGCCTGATGCGCCTGGGCTACGACACCTTCTACGTGCCCGACGCGGCGATCAACACGGTAGAGCACCCGCCGGAGAAGAGCTTCATCAAGGCCAGCCGCAAGCTGATGTACCGCTGGTACGGCAACAACCTGCGGCAGAACTCGCGCGCGCTCAAGCTCGGCGCGCGGCGCCTGGGCTGGTTCACCATGCTGGTGCTGTTCGACCAGCGCGTCTCGATGTGGACCAGCCTGCTCGGCCTGGTGGTGGCGATCCTCGCCAGCCTCAAGTACAGCATCGCCTTCCTGCTGGTGTACCTGCTCTGGATCGGCCTCACCCGCGTGGTGCTGACCCTGCTCCTCTCGCTCTCCGGGCACCGCATCGGCCCGGCCTATCCGCTGATCCTCTATTACAACCAGATCGTCGGCGCGCTGGTGAAGATCTACGTGTTCTTCCGCCTCGACCGGCAGTCCTGGACCCGCCAGCCGACCAAGCTGGAGCGCGGCCTGGCCAGCTTCCAGCGCTGGTTCAACGCCTGGTCGTCGCGGGCCATGACCTTCTCTGCCGCCAGCATCTTCGTCGCCGTGCTGCTGACCATCGTATGACCACCGAATCGACTACGGACAACGCCAGGGCCGCGGCCCGCGCGCAAATCGACCCAGATTGGACCGAACAGGACCCGACACCATGAATACAGCCGTCAACGTCAACGTCGTGCACGAATCCGAAGCCCAGCGCCAGTTCGCCCGGGTCAAGCTGCCGGCGCGCATCCGCTACATCGGCGCCAACCGCGAAGGCGTCGACGCACGCCTGCTGGATCTCTCCGCCGGCGGCTTCGCCTTCACCGCGAGCGGCGCGCCGATCCAGCCCGGCGACCTGTACAAGGGCAAGCTGCTGTTCCAGGTCGACAGCATCAGCTTTTCCCTCGAAGTGGAGTTCCAGGTGCGCTCGGTGGACCCCGCCAGCCGCCGCGTCGGCTGCGAGTTCCAGAACCTCAAGCCGCGCGAGGTGGCGGCCCTGCGCTACCTGATCACCTCCTACCTGGCCGGCGAGGTGATCGGCGTCGGCGACATGCTCAATACCCTCCAGCGCGAGAACTTCACCAAGGCCCGCAAGCAGGGCGGCGGCAACGGCGGGATGGGCTTCTTCGGCCGGGTCCGGGCGGTGACCCTGAGCACCGCGATCTTCGTCGTCGGGGTCGGCGCCTTCGCCTTCATTCTCAACCAGATGTACAACCTGTACTTCGTCACCCATGCCGATTCCGGCGTGGTCAGCGTCCCCAACCAGCAGATCACCATGCCCCGCGAGGGCACCGTGCAGAGCCTCCTCGGGCCCAACGCGGAAGTCGCCAAAGGCGCGCCGATCGCCACCTTCTCGGCCAACCTGCTGGACATGCTCAAGGGCAACCTGACCGAGGAGCAGCTCAACCCGGGCAACATCGAGAAGCTCTTCGGCCACCAGATGAAAGGGACCCTGACCAGCCCCTGCGACTGCCGCGTGGTCCAGCAACTGGTAGCCGACGGGCAATACGCCAACAAGGGCCAGGTGATCTTCACCCTCGCCCCGCGCGACAGCGTGGCCAGCATCGAGGCGCGCTTCCCCTACCGCAACGCCGCCGAGCTGGCGCCGGGCACCCGGGTGAACTTCCAGGTCGCCGGCGACGGCGTCAACCGCAGCGGCCGCATCGTCAACACCGCGCCGGTGGACGGCGACCTGTCCTCGGAAATCCGCGTGCAGATCCAGCCCGACCAGCCGCTCGACGCCCAGTACGCCGGCCGCCCGGCCGAGGTCAGCATCGGCGGCCTGCCCGGCCGCACCCTGCTGAACAAGGCCGTGACCCTGGCCACCGCTCGCTGACCGGTACCCGACCATGAAGATGCCCATCCTCCCTCCCCTGCCCCTGGCGTCCCGGCACCTGCTGCTGGCCTCGGCCATCGCCCTGGCCGCCGGCTGCGCCGGGCTGCCCGACCAGCGCCTGGCCCAGGAGGCCCTGGAACGCGGCGACCTCGCCACCGCCCAGAGCAACTACCAGACCCTGGCCGCGATGGGTTACGCCGACGCCCAGGTCGGCCTCGCCGACATGCAGGTCGCCAGCGGCGACAGCGCCCAGCAGGCCAAGGCCGAAAAGCTCTACCGCGAGGCCGCGCAGACCTCGCCGCGGGCCCGCGCGCGCCTTGGCAAGTGGCTGGCTGCCAAGCCCGGCGCCAGCGACGCCGAGCACCGCGAGGCCGAGCGCCTGCTCAGCCAGGCCTTCGAACAGGGCGAGGACAGTGCCCTGGTGCCGCTCATCGTGCTCTACCTGCAATACCCGCAGTCCTGGCCGGAAATCGACCCGCAGCAGCGCATCGACCAGTGGCGCGCGCGCGGACTGCCGCAGGCCGACCTGGCGCAGATCATCCTCTACCGCACCCAGGGCACCTACACCCAGCACCTGGGCGAGATCGAGCAGGTCTGCCAGCGCTGGCTGCGGCGCATGGACGTGTGCTGGTACGAACTGGCCACGGTCTACCAGATGCAGGGCAACGCGGAAAAGCAGAAGGCCCTGCTCGAACAGCTGCGCGCCGCCTACAAGGCCGGCCGGGTGCCCGGCGAGCGGGTCGACTCGGTGGCCGGGGTGCTCGCCGACGGCGAACTCGGCCAGCCCGACCCGCAGACCGCCCAGGCGCTGCTGGAAGAGATCGCGCCGAGCTACCCCGCGGCCTGGGTCAGCCTGGCCAAGCTGCTCTACGACTATCCCGACCAGGGCGACCTGGAAAAGATGCTCGGCTACCTGAAGAACGCCCAGGACGCCGCCCAGCCACGCGCCGAACTGCTCCTCGGGCGCCTCTACTACGACGGCAAGTGGGCGCCGCAGGACCCGCGCAAGGCCGAGCGGCACCTGCTCAAGGCCGCCGCCAGCGAACCCCAGGCCAACTACTACCTGGGGCAGATCTACCGCCGCGGCTTCCTCGGCAAGGTCTATCCGCAGAAGGCCGTCGACCACCTGATCCTCGCCGCCCGCGCCGGCCAGGCCAGCGCCGACATGGCCCTGGCCCAGCTCTGGTCGCAGGGCCGCGGCATCCAGCCGAACCGGGTCAACGCCTACGTCTTCGGCCAGCTCGCCGTGCAGCAGCAGGTACCGCAGGCCAGCGACCTGCTCGGGCAGATCGAAGCGCAACTGCCGCCGGCCGAACGCAGCCAGGCGCAGCAATTGCTCAAGCGCGAACAACAGAGCCGCGGCAACAACTGGCAGGCCACCGTCAGCCTGCTGCAGAGCCAGGACTCGCCGATCAACGAAGAAGAGCCAGAAAGCCTATGAACAGCTCCCGTTCCGTCAACCCGCGGCCGTCCTTCGCGCCGCGCGCCCTGTCCCTGGCCATCGCCCTGCTGCTCGGCGCGCCGGCGTTCGCCGCCAACAGCGGCGAGGCGCCGAAGAACTTCGGCCTGGACGTGAAGATCACCGGCGAATCGGAAAACGATCGCGACCTCGGCACCGCTCCCGGCGGCACCCTCAACGACATCGGTATCGACCTGCGGCCCTGGGCCTTCGGCCAGTGGGGCGACTGGAGCGCCTACTTCATGGGCCAGGCGGTGGCCGCCACCGACACCATCGAGACCGACACCCTGCAATCGGACACCGACGACGGCAACAACAGCCGCAACGACGGTCGCGAGCCGGACAAGAGCTACCTCGCCGCACGCGAATTCTGGGTCGACTACGCCGGCCTCACCGCCTACCCCGGCGAGCACCTGCGCTTCGGCCGCCAGCGCCTGCGGGAAGACAGCGGCCAGTGGCAGGACACCAACATCGAGGCGCTGAACTGGAGCTTCGAGACCACCCTGCTCAACGCCCATGCCGGGGTCGCCCAGCGTTTCAGCGAATACCGCACCGACCTCGACGAACTGGCTCCGGAGGACAAGGACCGCACTCATGTGTTCGGCGACATCTCCACCCAGTGGGCGCCGCACCACCGCATCGGCGTGCGCATCCACCACGCCGACGACAGCGGCCACCTGCGCCGCCCCGGCGAGGAAGTCGACAACCTCGACAAGACCTATACCGGCCAGCTCACCTGGCTCGGCATCGAGGCTACCGGGGATGCCTACAACTATCGTTCGAGCATGCCGCTGAACTACTGGGCCAGCGCCACCTGGCTGACCGGCGACCGCGACAACCTGACCACCACCACGGTCGACGACCGGCGCATCGCCACCGGCAAGCAGAGCGGCGACATCAATGCCTTCGGCGTCGACCTCGGCCTGCGCTGGAACATCGACGAGCAATGGAAGGCCGGCGTCGGCTACGCCCGCGGCAGCGGCGGTGGCAAGGACGGCGAGGAGCAGTTCCAGCAGACCGGGCTGGAGAGCAACCGCTCCAACTTCACCGGCACCCGCTCGCGCGTGCACCGCTTCGGCGAAGCCTTCCGCGGCGAACTGAGCAACCTCCAGGCAGCCACCCTGTTCGGCTCCTGGCAACTGCGCGAGGACTACGACGCGAGCCTGGTCTACCACAAGTTCTGGCGCGTCGACGACGACTCCGACATCGGTACCAGCGGCATCAACGCCGCCCTGCAGCCGGGCGAGAAGGACATCGGCCAGGAACTCGACCTGGTGGTGACCAAGTACTTCAAGCAAGGCCTGCTGCCGGCCTCGATGAGCCAGTACGTCGACGAGCCCTCGGCGCTGATCCGCTTCCGCGGCGGCCTGTTCAAGCCGGGCGACGCCTACGGGCCGGGCACCGACTCGACCATGCACCGCGCCTTCGTCGACTTCATCTGGCGCTTCTGAGCCCCGCGAGGAAACCGGACATGCCCGACATTTCCCTTTCGATCCCCCGCCGCCGGCTCCCGCGCCTGCGCCCGCTGGCCGCGGCAGTGCTCGGCGCGGTGCTGCTGCACGGCCAGGCGTGGGCGGCGCAGCCGGTGGAGAAACCGCAGCCGGTCCCGGCGCAGGCCGGCAACGAGCCGGGCCTGACCCAGGGCCTGAAGGAAACCGGCAACTACACGGTGACCACCGCGCCGGCCGAACCGTTGCACCTGGACCCGCCGAAACTGCCCGACCTCTCCGGCTACACCGCCGCCGCGGTGGAAGCCAAGATCGTGCGCAAGCCGGGTGGCCGCGCCAGCGTGCAGCGCATGGTCCAGCAGCAGCCGCTGAAGGAGTTCACCGGTGGCAGCAACCGCCTCGCCGAATGGGTCAAGCGCCAGCGCCAGATGCCCCAGGCGATCTTCATCGAAGGCGGCTACGTGAACCTCGCCCAGCTCGCCGGCAAGCTTCCCGCCAGCGCGCTGGAACAGGTCGAGCCGGGGGTGTTCGTCGCCCGCCTGCCGATCGTGGTCAGCCAGGGCGCGACCCTCGACATCGACAAGCAGGTCAAGGAACTGCGCCTGTCCCAGGAGCGCGGCGCGTTCCTGGTCAACGACGGCATGCTGTTCGTCCGCGACAGCAAGGTCACCGGCTGGAGCGAATCGAAGAAGGAGCCGGCCTGGTTCAAGACGCCCAACGAGTTCCGTCCGTTCCTGATCTCCTGGGGCGGCGCCGAGGTGTACCTGAGCAACAGCACCTTCACCAGCTTCGGCTACAACGCCTCCAAGGCCTACGGCATCTCCATCTCGCAGTACAGCCCGGGCATGGACAAGCAGATGAAGCGCCCGCGCCCCAAGGGCTGGGTGATCGACTCGACCATCGTCGACAGTTGGTACGGCTTCTATTGCTACGAGGCCGACGACCTGGTGGTGAAGGGCAACACCTACCGCGACAACATCGTCTACGGCATCGACCCGCACGACCGTTCGCACCGCCTGATCATCGCCGACAACACCGTCCACGGGACCAGGAAGAAGCACGGCATCATCGTCTCGCGGGAGGTCAACGACAGCTTCATCTTCAACAACCGCAGCTACGAGAACAAGCTTTCCGGGATCGTCCTCGACCGTAACAGCGAGGGCAACTTGGTGGCCTACAACGAGGTCTATCGCAACCATTCCGACGGCATCACCCTCTACGAGAGCGGCGACAACCTGCTCTGGGGCAACCAGGTCCTGGCCAACCGCCGCCACGGCATCCGCGTGCGCAACAGCGTGAACATCCGCCTCTACGAGAACCTCGCGGCGGGCAACCAGTTGATCGGCGTGTACGGCCACATCAAGGACCTCACCAACACCGACCGCAACATCGCCCTCGACCCGTTCGACACCAAGGTCTCGCTGATCGTGGTCGGCGGCAAGCTCGCCGGCAACGGCTCCGGCCCGCTCTCGGTGGATTCGCCGCTGAGCCTCGAACTGTACCGGGTGGCGATGCTCGCCCCGACCAAATCCTCCGGCATCAGCCTGCCCGGCGTTCTCGGCGAGAAGCAGGACCAGATCCTCGACCTGCTGGTGCGCCAGGACAAGGCAGTGCTGATCGACCCCGTGGAAAGCCAGGCCGAACTCCAGGACTGAGGACCCAGACGCATGAAAACCCGCACTTCCCGACTGTTCCGCCTGAGCGCCCTGGCCGCCGGCCTCTGCCTGGCCCAGGCAGCCCTGGCCGCCGACCCCGGCGCGGCGCCGAGCTACCAGGCGCTGCCGGCCGGCAACCTGTGCCCGGCCGCCGCCGACGACTCGCGCTACAACACCAAGTACCTGGGCTTCTTCACCCACCTGGTGCAGGCCCAGGACGACTGGCTGTTCCGCACCACCTACGACCTGCGTACCGACTTCGGCACCAGCGCCGAAGGCTGGCGCGAACTCCGCGCACTGCGCGACGAACTCAAGCGCAAGGGCATCGAGCTGGTGGTGGTCTACCAGCCGACCCGCGGCCTGGTGAACCGCGAGAAGCTCAGCCCGGCGGAAAAGGCCGGCTTCGACTACGAGCTGGCGAAGAAGAACTACCTGGCGACCATCGCCCGCTTCCGCCAGGCCGGCATCTGGACCCCGGACTTCTCGCCGCTGTTCGACGAGAAGGAGGAGCACGCCTACTACTTCAAGGGCGACCACCACTGGACTCCCCATGGCGCCCGGCGCAGCGCGAAGATCGTGGCCGAGACGCTGAAGCAGGTGCCCGGCTTCGAGGAGATCCCCAAGAAGCAGTTCGAAAGCAAGCGCGTCGGCCTGCTGTCCAAGCTCGGCACCTTCCACAAGGCCGCCGCGCAGCTCTGCGGCAACAGCTACGCCACCCAGTACGTCGACCGCTTCGAGACCGAGCCGGTGGGCGCCAGCGACAGCGGCGACCTGTTCGGCGACGGCGGCAACCCGCAGATCGCCCTGGTCGGCACCTCCAACAGCGGCCCGGCCTACAACTTCGCCGGCTTCCTGGAGGAGTTCAGCGGCGCCGACATCCTCAACAACGCGGTGTCCGGCGGCGGCTTCGACAGTTCGCTGCTGGCGTACATGACCAGCGAGGAATTCCACAAGAACCCGCCGAAGATCCTCATCTGGGAATTCGCCACCCACTACGACATGGCGCAGAAGAGCTTCTACCGCCAGGCCATGCCGCTGGTGGACAACGGCTGCTCCGGCCGGAAGACCGTGCTCAGCCGCAAGGTCAAGCTGCGCCAGGGCCGCAACGAGGTGTTGCTGAACAGCGCCGCGCTACCGATCCGCAGCGGCAGCTACGTCGCCGACGTGACCTACAGCGACCCTTCGGTACACGAGTTGAAGAACACCATCTGGTACATGAACGGCCGCCGCGAGCAGTTGAAGATCGAGCAGTCGAAGGCCGTCGATACCGGCGGCCGCTACGTCTTCCAGCTGCGCAACGACAGCGACTGGGCCGACCAGCAGTTCCTTTCCCTGGAAATCGAAGCGCCGGAGGACATGCCCCAGGGCCTGGAGGTCCAGGCCAGCATCTGCCAGGCGGCGCCCGCCAAGGCCAGCCAGTCGGTGGCCGGGAGGTAAACGATGAAAACGTCCCACCTGATCCGTATCGCCCTGCCCGGCGCCCTCGCCGCGGCATTGCTCGCCAGCCAGGTCAGCCAGGCCGCCGACCTGGTACCCCCGCCCGGCTACTACGCGGCGGTCGGCGAGCGCAAGGGCAGCGCCGGCAGTTGCCCCGCGGTGCCGCCGCCGTATACCGGCAGCCTGGTCTTCACCAGCAAGTACGAAGGCTCCGATTCGGCGCGGGCGACCCTCAACGTCAAGGCGGAGAAGACCTTCCGCTCGCAGATCAAGGACATCACCGACATGGAGCGCGGCGCCACCAAGCTGGTCACCCAGTACATGCGCAGCGGCCGCGACGGCGACCTGGCCTGCGCACTGAACTGGATGAGCGCCTGGGCCCGCGCCGGCGCCCTGCAGAGCGACGACTTCAACCACACCGGCAAGTCCATGCGCAAGTGGGCGCTGGGCAGCCTCTCCGGCGCCTACATGCGCCTGAAGTTCTCCAGCTCGCGGCCGCTCGCGGCCCACGCCGAGCAGAGCCGGGAAATCGAGGACTGGTTCGCCCGGCTCGGCACCCAGGTAGTCCGCGACTGGAGCGGCCTGCCGCTGAAGAAGATCAACAACCATTCCTACTGGGCGGCCTGGTCGGTGATGTCCACCGCGGTGGTGACCAACCGCCGCGACCTCTTCGACTGGGCGGTGAGCGAGTTCAAGGTCGCCGCCAACCAGGTCGACGAGCAGGGCTTCCTGCCCAACGAACTCAAGCGCCGCCAGCGCGCCCTCGCCTACCACAACTATGCGCTGCCGCCGCTGGCGATGATCGCCGCGTTCGCCCAGGTCAACGGCGTCGACCTGCGCCAGGAGAACCACGGCGCCCTGCAGCGCCTGGCCGAGCGGGTGATGAAGGGAGTCGACGACGAGGAAACCTTCGAGGAGAAGACCGGCGAGGACCAGGACATGACCGACCTCAAGGTCGACAACAAGTACGCCTGGCTGGAGCCCTACTGCGCCCTTTACCGCTGCGAGCCGAAGATGCTCGAGGCGAAGAAGGACCGCGAGCCGTTCAACAGCTTCCGCCTCGGCGGCGAAGTGACGCGGGTGTTCAGCCGCGAAGGGGGAAGTTGAGGGCGTGGCGGGAAGCGGGCGCACAGGCCAGAGGCCACGCGCCCCTCTGCCCCATTCGCCGACCAGGCGTCCCACCAGGCGCCACACCCCGACCCATGCGCGACAGACGCGGGCGGGCGCAACACCTTAGGCAACACCACGGGGAGGAAAACGGCGGGTCGTCCCGCCTTTCCTCGAGCGCTCCAGGGCGCGGAAAGGCAGGGCCGACCTGAATGGTTGACGCTCTAGAGAGAGAGACGGCATGGTCTTTTCTTCAAACGTGTTCCTGTTCCTGTTCCTGCCGGTCTTTCTCGGCCTGTACTACCTGAGCGGCGAACGTTACCGGAACCTGCTGCTGCTGATCGCCAGCTACGTGTTCTACGCCTGGTGGCGGGTGGACTTCCTCCTGCTGTTCGCCGGGGTCACCGTCTTCAACTACTGGATCGGCCTGCGCATCGGCGCCGCCGGCGTACGCACCAGGGCCGCGCAACGCTGGCTGATCCTCGGCGTGGTGGTCGACCTCTGCGTGCTCGGCTACTTCAAGTACGCCAACTTCGGCGTCGACAGCCTCAACGAGATCATCACCTCGTTCGGCATGCAGCCGTTCGTGCTGACCCACATCCTGCTGCCGATCGGCATCTCCTTCTACACCTTCGAGTCGATCAGCTACATCATCGACGTCTACCGCGGCGATACCCCGGCGACCCACAACCTGATCGACTTCGCCGCCTTCGTCGCGATCTTCCCGCACCTGATCGCCGGCCCGGTGCTGCGCTTCAAGGACCTGGTCGACCAGTTCAACCACCGCACCCACACCGTCGACAAGTTCGCCGAAGGCTGCACCCGCTTCATGCAGGGCTTCGTCAAGAAGGTGTTCATCGCCGACACCCTGGCCGCCCTCGCCGACCACTGCTTCGCCCTGCAGAACCCGACCACCGGCGACGCCTGGCTCGGCGCCCTGGCCTACACCGCGCAGCTCTACTTCGACTTCTCCGGCTACAGCGACATGGCCATCGGCCTCGGCCTGATGATGGGCTTCCGCTTCATGGAGAACTTCAACCAGCCCTACATCAGCCAGTCGATCACCGAGTTCTGGCGGCGCTGGCACATCAGCCTGTCGACCTGGCTGCGCGACTACCTCTACATCAGCCTGGGCGGCAACCGCGGCAGCACCTTCCAGACCTACCGCAACCTGTTCCTGACCATGCTCCTCGGCGGCCTGTGGCACGGCGCCAACTTCACCTACATCATCTGGGGCGCCTGGCACGGCATGTGGCTGGCGATCGAGCGGGCCCTCGGGGTGAACGCCGCGCCGCGCGTGCTCAACCCGTTGAAGTGGACGTTCACCTTCCTCCTGGTGGTGATCGGCTGGGTGATCTTCCGCGCCGAGAACCTGCAGGTCGCCTGGCGCATGTACGAAGCCATGTTCAGCTTCGGCACCTGGCAGCTCTCCGAACTGAACCGCGCCAGCCTCACCGGCCTGCAGGTCGGCACCCTGGTCCTGGCCTACCTGGTGCTGGCGTTCTTCGGCCTGCGCCAGTTCTACAACCAGCCATTGCAGACCAAGGCGCCCAAGGCCGCGGCGAACAGCGACGAAGTGGCCGCCGACGGCCCGGCCAGTGCCCAGCCGCGCGCCCCGCGCGAGGCCGCCGGCGACCCGGCGGCGATCGCCTACTCGCCGAGCGGCGCGCTGGTCTACCAGCCGAGCTGGCTCAGCCAGTTGCCCGTCCTGGCCACCCGCCTGGCGCTGCTCCTGCTGTTCGCCGCCTCGGTGCTGAAGCTCTCCGCGCAGAGCTACTCGCCATTCCTCTACTTCCAGTTCTGAGCGAGGCCCACGCCATGACACAGAGCATTTCCCGCCCCCTGCAATACGCCTATATCGCCGCCTTCGGCGGGCTGCTGCTGGGGCTCGCCGGATGGTCGCTGAAGAGCGTGCCGGGCTTCTCCGCCGCGGCCGATACGCCACTGCTCAACGGCAAGCTGGCGCACGCCTTCGAAGCCCACTACGACAAGGAATTCCCGATCAAGCGCCTGGGCACCAACCTCTGGGCCGCACTCGACTACACGCTGTTCCACGAAGGCCGCCCCGGCGTGGTGATCGGCAAGGACGGCTGGCTGTTCACCGACGAAGAGTTCAAGCCGGCACCGAGCGGCCAGCAACTGGAAGACAACTGGGCACTGGTACGCGGCGTGCAGCGGGAGCTGAACCGGCGCGGCGTCAAGCTGGTGCTCGCGGTGATCCCAGCCAAGGCCCGCCTGTATCCCGAGCACATCGGCCGCGAGCAGCCGGCCGCGCTGCACGACAGCCTCTACCAGGACTTCCTGGCCCGCGCCCGCGCCGCCGGCATCGACAGTCCCGACCTGCTCGGCAGCCTGCGCCAGGCCAAGGACAACGGCGCGGTGTTCCTGCGCACCGACACCCACTGGTCGCCGCTCGGCGCGGAAACCGTGGCCCAGCGCCTCGGCGCGGAGATCCGCGAGACGCACCTGCTGGATGTGCCGGCGCAGAACTTCGTCACCCGCGTCGGCGAAGAACGCACGCACAAGGGCGACCTGCTCAGCTTCCTGCCGCTCGACCCGCTGTTCGACGAACTGCTGCCGCGTCCGGAGCAGTTGCAGCAACGCACCACCGAAGCCGCGCCGGCACTGCCGGGCGGCCAGCAGTCCGGCGCGGGCGACGACCTCTTCGGCGATAGCCAGCAACCGCGCCTGGCGCTGGTCGGCACCAGCTACAGCGCCAACCCCAGGTGGAACTTCGAGGGCGCGCTGAAACAGGCGCTGTCCGCCGACCTGATCAATTACGCGAAGGAAGGCAAGGGCCCCCTCGAACCGATGCTGGAACTGCTGCAGGACGAAGGCTTCCGCAAGGACCCGCCGCAACTGCTGGTCTGGGAGTTTCCCGAGCGCTACCTGCCGATGGCCAGCGACCTCAGCCAGTTCGACGCCGACTGGGTCGCCCAGCTGAAGGCCAGCGGCGGCCGCGACGAGCGCCTGGCCGCCAGCCGCAACGATTGAACGAACACAGCCAAGGCTGTTTACCCACGGGGCCGAACGCCCCGCTGAAGAAGAAGCAACGGAGGAATACCCATGAACCCGATGACCCGCCGCCACACCTGGACCCGCCTGGCCTGCGCACTTTCCCTCGGCGTCGCCGCATTCGCCGCGCAGGCCGACGAGGGCGCCCTGTACGGGCCCCAGGCACCCAAGGGCTCGGCCTTCGTCCGCGCCTACAACGCCGGCAACAGCGAACTCGACGTGTCGGTCGGCAGCACCAGCCTGAACGACGTCGCGCCGCTCGGCTCCAGCGACTTCAAGTTCCTCCCCCCCGGCAGCTACACCGCCCAGGTCGGCCAGCAGAGCCTGCCGGTCAAGCTCGACCCGGACAGCTACTACACCCTGGTCAGCCAGCCCGGCGGCAAGCCGCAGCTGGTGGCCGAGCCGCCGTTCAAGAACAAGCAGAAGGCGCTGGTGCGGGTGCAGAACCTCAGCGGCTCGAAGCTGACCCTGAAGACCGCCGACGGCAAGACCGACGTGGTCAAGGACGTCGGCCCGCAAAGCCACGGCGACCGCGAGATCAACCCGGTGAAGGTGAACCTGGCGCTGTTCGACGGCAGCAAGAAGGTCAGCGACCTGAAGCCGGTCACCCTGGCCCGCGGCGAGGTGGTCTGCCTGTATGTCACCGGCAGCGGCGGCAAGCTCGCGCCGGTCTGGGTCAAGCGCCCGGTGAAGGCGGACTGAGACCGACCGGGAGGGGCTCGCCCCTCCCGGCATTCCACACAACAAGACCGGCCCGACACCGGCGCACCAACCGTCAGCGCTCCCGCAGAAGGAGCGCACTGGAGAGGTCACCCGGGGCTCCGTGGAGCCCGGTAACGAGATATCCCGCCGCGCGGCGGGATCCCTAGACAGACGCATCGCTTCAAGGAGAAACAACATGATCCCAGTAATCCTTTCCGGTGGCAGCGGCTCGCGACTCTGGCCTCTTTCCCGCAAGCAGTACCCCAAGCAGTTCCTCGCCCTTACCGGCGACGACACCCTGTTCCAGCAGACCATCAAGCGCCTGGCCTTCGACGGCATGCAGGCGCCGCTGCTGGTGTGCAACAAGGAGCACCGCTTCATCGTCCAGGAACAGCTGGAGGCGCAGAACCTGGCGAGCCAGGCGATCCTCCTCGAACCCTTCGGCCGCAACACGGCGCCGGCGGTGGCCATCGCCGCGATGAAACTGGTCGCCGAAGGCCGCGACGAACTGCTGCTGATCCTTCCCGCCGACCACGTGATCGAGGACCAGCGCGCCTTCCAGCAGGCCCTGGCGCTGGCCACCAACGCCGCCGAAAAGGGCGAGATGCTGCTCTTCGGCATTCCCGCCAGCCGCCCCGAGACCGGCTACGGCTACATCCGCGCGAGCGCCGATGCGCAACTGCCGGAAGGCGTCAGCCGGGTGCAGAGCTTCGTCGAGAAGCCCGACGAAGCCCGCGCCCGCGAGTTCGTCGCCGCCGGCGGCTACTACTGGAACAGCGGCATGTTCCTGTTCCGCGCCAGCCGCTACCTGGAAGAACTGAAGAAGCACGACGCCGACATCTACGACACCTGCCTGCTGGCCCTGGAGCGCAGCCAGCACGACGGCGACCTGGTGAACATCGACGCCGCCACCTTCGAATGCTGCCCGGACAACTCCATCGACTACGCGGTGATGGAGAAGACCTCACGCGCCTGCGTGGTGCCGCTGTCCGCCGGCTGGAACGATGTCGGCAGCTGGTCGTCGATCTGGGACGTGCACGCCAAGGACGCCAACGGCAACGTCACCAAGGGCGACGTGCTGGTCCACGACAGCCACAACTGCCTGGTGCACGGCAACGGCAAGCTGGTCTCGGTGATCGGCCTGGAGGACATCGTGGTGGTGGAAACCAAGGACGCCATGATGATCGCCCACAAGGACCGGGTGCAGGACGTCAAGCACGTGGTCAAGGACCTCGACGCCCAGGGCCGCAGCGAGACCCAGAACCACTGCGAGGTCTACCGTCCGTGGGGCTCCTACGACTCGGTGGACATGGGCGGCCGCTTCCAGGTCAAGCACATCACCGTGAAGCCCGGCGCGCGCCTCTCGCTGCAGATGCACCACCACCGCGCCGAGCACTGGATCGTGGTTTCCGGGACCGCCCAGGTGACCTGCGACGACAAGACCTTCCTGCTCACCGAGAACCAGTCGACCTACATCCCGATCGCCTCCGTGCACCGCCTGGCCAACCCCGGCAAGATCCCGCTGGAGATCATCGAGGTGCAGTCCGGCAGCTACCTCGGCGAGGACGACATCGAGCGCCTGGAAGACGTCTACGGGCGCACCGCAGAACCGGCCCTGCAAGTGGTCGCCGGCAGCCGCTGAAGCGTCGACCCGGCCCCCTGGCGGAGCGATCCGCCAGGGGGTTGTTTTTTTCCGACAACCCACGGGATTGACTTTCCCTGGCCCGCCCCATGTTTCCATGAAGTTTCCGGAATATTCACGGGGAGCGGACATCAAGTATTAATGAACCCTTAAAGAAACAGGACTCGGGTTATTAATAAAGCCACTCAGAAAACACCCGAGATCCATTCCAACTAACCCTGCAAGCCTCTGAAAACGCGGCTTCCGGCTTTATCCTCCAGTTTCTTCGAGTTCGTTCAGTCTTCATTCAGCCGTTGTTAAGCGAGTCTTAACAAACGTTCAGGCAGCATTCAGCGACATATAAATAACCTCTTCGTACCGCCCTCCCAGTACCGAGGCTTCATTACATGTCACTGGACTTTCTGCCATTCTCCCGGCCAAGCATCGGCGAGGACGAAATCGCCGCCGTGGAGCAGGTCCTGCGTTCCGGCTGGATCACCACCGGGCCGAAGAACCAGGAGCTCGAACAGCGCTTCGCCGAACGCCTCGGCTGCCGCCACGCGGTGGCGCTATCCTCGGCCACCGGCGCCCTGCACGTCACCCTGCTGGCGCTGGGCATCGGCCCCGGCGACGAAGTGATCACGCCGTCGCTGACCTGGGTCTCCACCGCCAACGTCATCACCCTGCTCGGCGCCACCCCGGTGTTCGTCGACGTCGACCGCGACACCCTGATGTGTTCGGCGCAGGCAGTGGAAGCCGCCATCGGCCCGCGCACCCGCGCCATCGTGCCGGTGCACTACGCCGGCTCCACCCTGGATCTCGAAGGCCTGCGCACGGTCGCCGGGCGCCACGGCATCGCCCTGGTCGAGGACGCCGCCCACGCGGTCGGCAGCGAATACCGCGGGCGCCCGGTAGGCTCCCGCGGCACGGCGATCTTTTCCTTCCACGCGATCAAGAACCTGACCTGCGCCGAAGGCGCGATGTTCGTCAGCGACGACAGCGCCCTCGCCGAACGGGTCCGCCGCCTCAAGTTCCACGGCCTCGGGGTCGATGCCTACGACCGCCTGAGCCATGGACGCAAGCCGCAGGCGGAAGTGATCGAGCCCGGTTTCAAATACAACCTGGCCGACCTCAACGCCGCCCTCGCGCTGGTCCAGCTCAAGCGCCTGGACGCGCTCAACGCGCGCCGCCAGGCCCTCGCCGAACGCTACCTGGAGCGCCTCGCCGGCCTGCCGCTGGCGCCGCTCGGCCTGCCCGCGCACAAGCAGCGCCACGCCTGGCACCTGTTCATCCTGCGCATCGACGCCGAGGCCTGCGGCCTGGGCCGCGACGCCTTCATGGAAGCCCTGAAGGCGCGCGGCATCGGTAGCGGCATCCATTTCATCGCCAGTCACCTGCACCACTACTACCGCCAGCGCCAGCCGCGCCTGAGCCTGCCCAACAGCGAGTGGAACTCGGCCCGCCTGTGCTCCATCCCGCTGTTCCCCGACATGCGCGACGACGACATCGAGCGCGTCGCCCGCGCCATCGAGGACATCCTGGAGAAACGTCGATGAAGCCCTATCCGATCGACCTGGTCTCGGTGGTGATCCCGGTCTACAACGAGGAAGCCAGCCTGCCCGAACTGCTGCGCCGCACCGAGGCCGCCTGCCTGGAGCTGGGCCGCGCCTTCGAGATCGTGCTGGTCGACGACGGCAGCCGCGACCGCTCCGCGGAACTCTTGCAGGCCGCCGCCGAACGCGACGGCAGCGCCGTGGTGGCGGTGATCCTCAACCGCAACTACGGCCAGCACGCGGCGATCCTCGCCGGCTTCGAACAGTCCCGTGGAGACCTGGTGATCACCCTCGATGCCGACCTGCAGAACCCGCCGGAGGAAATCCCGCGCCTGGTGGAGCGCGCCGCGCAGGGCTACGACGTGGTCGGCAGCATCCGCGCCGAGCGCCAGGACTCGGCCTGGCGGCGCTGGCCTTCGCGCCTGGTGAACCTGGCGGTGCAGCGCTCCACCGGGGTCGCCATGCACGACTACGGCTGCATGCTGCGCGCCTACCGGCGCAGCATCGTCGAAGCGATGCTGGCCTGCCGCGAACGCAGTACCTTCATCCCGATCCTGGCCAACGGCTTCGCCCGGCATACCTGCGAGATCCGCGTCGCCCACGCCGAGCGCGCCCACGGCGAATCGAAATACAGCGCGATGCGCCTGCTCAACCTGATGTTCGACCTGGTCACCTGCATGACCACCACGCCGCTGCGCCTGCTCAGCCTGGTCGGCGGCGGCATGGCCCTGGCCGGCTTCCTCTTCGCCCTGTTCCTCCTCGTGCTGCGCCTGGCCTTCGGCGCCGCCTGGGCCGGCAACGGCCTGTTCGTGCTGTTCGCCGTGCTGTTCATGTTCAGCGGCGTGCAGTTGCTCGGCATGGGCCTGCTCGGCGAGTACCTCGGGCGCATGTACAGCGACGTGCGCGCGCGGCCGCGCTTCTTCATCGAGCGCGTGGTCCGCGCCACGCCCTCCGCGCTTCCCTCGGCCCTGCAGCGGGCCGGTTTCACCTCTTCATCCAGCGAGCCTTCCACGCCATGACCTCGAAAGCCGTCGTCTTCGCCTACCACGACATCGGTTGCACCGGTATCGAAGCCCTGCTCAATGCCGGCTACGAGATCGCCGCCGTCTTCACCCATGCCGACGACCCACGGGAAAACACCTTCTACGCCTCGGTCGCGCGCCTCTGCGCCGAGCGCGGCATTCCGCTGCACGCGCCCGAGGACGTGAACCATCCGCTGTGGCTGGAGCGCATCCGCCAACTGCGCCCGGACTATCTGTTCTCCTTCTACTACCGCCGCCTGCTTGGCGCCGAACTGCTCGCCTGCGCCGCACGCGGCGCCTACAACCTGCACGGTTCGCTGCTGCCGCGCTACCGCGGACGCGCCCCGGCGAACTGGGTGCTGGTCAACGGCGAAACGCAGACCGGGGTGACCCTGCATCGCATGATCGAGCGCGCCGACGCCGGGCCGATCCTCGCCCAGCAGGCCGTCGCCATCGACCCCGAGGACACCGCCCTGAGCCTGCACGGCAAGCTGCGCAAGGCCGCCGGCGCCCTGCTGCGCGACAGCCTGCCGCTGCTCGCCCTCGGCGTGCTGCCGGAAGTCGAGCAGGACGAGAGCCAGGCCAGCCACTTCGGCCGGCGCACCCCGGCGGACGGCCTGCTCGACTGGCACAGGCCGGCACGGCAGTTGTACGACCTGGTGCGCGCAGTGACCCAGCCCTACCCCGGCGCCTTCTGCCAGGTCGGCGAACAGAAGCTGATCGTCTGGAGCGCCGAGGTGGTCGCCGGCAACCACGGTCGCGAGCCGGGCAGCGTACTGTCCTGCGACCCGCTGCGGATCGCCTGCGGCGAGGACTCGCTGGTGCTGCGCTTCGGCCAGCGCGGCGAGCGCGGCCTGTACCTGGCCGGCACGCAACTGGCCACCGAGCTGGGCCTGGTCGAGGGCGCGCGCCTGCGTGGCGCGGCGTCCGGCCCGCAGCGCCGCACGCGGGTGCTGATCCTCGGGGTCAACGGCTTCATCGGCAACCACCTGTCCGAACGCCTGCTGCGCGACGGGCGCTACGAGGTCCACGGCATGGACATCGGCTCCGACGCCATCGAACGGCTCAAAGCCGACCCGCATTTCCACTTCGTCGAAGGCGACATCGGCATCCATTCGGAGTGGCTCGAATACCATGTGAAGAAATGCGACGTGGTCCTGCCGCTGGTGGCCATCGCCACGCCCATCGAGTACACGCGCAACCCGCTGCGGGTGTTCGAACTGGACTTCGAGGAAAACCTGCGGATCGTCCGCTACTGCGTGAAATACGGCAAACGCGTGGTGTTCCCTTCCACCTCCGAGGTCTACGGCATGTGCCAGGACCCAGACTTCGACGAAGACCGCTCGAACCTGGTGGTCGGGCCGATCAACAAGCAGCGCTGGATCTACTCGGTGTCCAAGCAGTTGCTCGACCGGGTGATATGGGCCTATGGCCAGCAGGGCCTGCGCTTCACCCTGTTCCGTCCGTTCAACTGGATGGGCCCGCGCCTGGACCGCCTGGATTCGGCGCGGATCGGCAGCTCGCGGGCGATCACCCAGCTCATCCTGCACCTGGTCGAAGGCACGCCGATCCGCCTGGTCGACGGCGGCGCGCAGAAGCGCTGCTTCACCGACGTCGACGACGGCATCGAGGCCCTCGCGCGGATCATCGACAACCGCGACGGCCGCTGCGACGGGCAGATCGTCAACATCGGCAACCCGGACAACGAGGCGAGCATCCGCCAGCTCGGCGAGGAACTGCTGCGCCAGTTCGAGGCCCACCCGCTGCGCGCGCAGTTCCCGCCCTTCGCCGGCTTCCGCGAGGTGGAGAGCCGCAGCTTCTACGGCGACGGCTACCAGGACGTGGCCCACCGCAAGCCGAGCATCGACAACGCCCGGCGCCTGCTCGACTGGCAGCCCACCATCGAACTGCGCGAGACCATCGGCAAGACCCTCGACTTCTTCCTCCACGAAGCGCTCCGCGAGCGCGAGGCACAGGCGTGATCCAGGCCGGCCTGCGCATCGACGTCGACACCTTCCGCGGCACCCGCGACGGGGTGCCGCGGCTGCTCGAGCTGCTCGACGAAGCCGGGCTGAAGGCGACCTTCTTCTTCAGCGTCGGCCCGGACAACATGGGCCGCCACCTCTGGCGCCTGGCGCGCCCGGCGTTCCTCTGGAAGATGCTCCGCTCGCGCGCCGCCAGCCTGTATGGCTGGGACATCCTGCTGGCCGGCACCGCCTGGCCGGGCAAGCCGATCGGCCGCGAACTCGGCCCGCTGATGCGGCGGACCCAGGCCGCCGGCCACGAGGTCGGCCTGCACGCCTGGGACCACCATGCCTGGCAGACCCACGCCGGCGTCTGGAGCGTGCAGCAGCTCGGCGAGCAGATCCGCCGCGGCAGCGATTGCCTGGCGGACATCCTCGGCCAGCCGGTGCGTTGTTCCGCCGCCGCCGGCTGGCGCGCCGACGGCCGGGTGGTCGAGGCCAAGCAGCCCTTCGGCTTCCGCTACAACAGCGACTGCCGCGGACGCGGCGCGTTCCGCCCGCGCCTGGCCGACGGCAGCCCTGGCATCCCGCAGGTGCCGGTGAACCTGCCGACCTTCGACGAGGTGGTCGGTCCCGGCCTGCCGCGCGAGGCCTACAACGACTTCATCCTGGAACGCTTCGCCGCTGGCCGCGACAACGTCTACACCATCCACGCCGAGGTCGAGGGGCTGCTCCTCGCCCCGGCGTTCCGCGAACTGCTGCGGCGCGCCGAACGGCGCGGCATCCGCTTCCGCCCGTTGGGCGAACTGCTGCCGGACGATCCGCGCAGCCTGCCGCTGGCCGAACTGGTGCGCGGCCGCCTGGCCGGCCGCGAGGGCTGGCTGGGAGTGCGCCAGCCATGAGCCGCCGCCAGACCTGTTCGCTGCTGCTGATCGCCTTCGGCCTGTTCTACCTGGTTCCACTGAGCAACCATGGCCTGTGGATTCCCGACGAGACCCGCTACGCGCAGATCAGCCAGGCGATGCTGCTGGGCGGCGACTGGGTGTCGCCGCACTTCCTCGGCCTGCGCTACTTCGAGAAGCCGGTCGCCGGCTACTGGATGATCGCCCTCGGCCAGGCGGTCTTCGGCGAAAACCTGTTCGGCGTGCGCATCGCCTCGGTCGTCGCCACCGCCCTCAGCGTCCTGCTCGCCTACCTGCTGGCCCGCCGCCTGTGGCGCGACCCGCGCACCAGCCTGGCGTGCGCGCTGCTCTACGCCAGCTTCGGCTTGATCGCCGGGCAGTCCGGCTATGCCAACCTCGACCCGCAATTCACCTTCTGGGTCAACCTGAGCCTGGTGGCGCTGTGGTATGCCCTCGACGCGGGGAGCCGCCGCGCGCGCCTGCTCGGCTGGACCCTGCTCGGCCTCGCCTGCGGCATGGGCTTCCTGACCAAGGGCTTCCTCGCCTGGCTGCTGCCGGTGCTGGTCGCCCTGCCCTACATGCTCTGGCAGCGGCGCTGGCGCGAGCTGCTTGGCTACGGCGCGCTGGCGGTGCTGGCGGCGCTGCTCGTCTGCCTGCCCTGGGCGCTCGCCGTGCATGCGCGGGAAGCGGACTACTGGCGGTTCTTCTTCTGGCACGAACACATCCGCCGCTTCGCCGGCGAAGACGCCCAGCACTCTCGCCCGTGGTGGTTCTACCTGCCGTTGCTGGCGGTCTCCTGCCTGCCCTGGAGCGGCCTGCTGCCGAGCGCGCTGCGCCAGGCCTGGCACGAGCGGCGCCAGGCGCCGGTGGTCTTCCTGGCGCTATGGCTGCTGTTGCCGCTGGCGTTCTTCAGCCTGAGCCGGGGCAAGCTGCCGACCTACATCATGCCCTGCCTGCTGCCGCTGGCGCTGCTCATGGGCCACGCTCTGGTGCAGCGGCTGCGCCAGGGGAACAGCGTCGCGCTGCGCGGCAACGGGCTGCTCAACCTGGGCCTGGCGCTCCTCGCGCTGGCGGCCCTGGCCTACCTGCAACTGCGCAAGCCGGTGTACCAGGAAGAACCCTTCGAGCTGTTCCTGGTCCTCCTGGTGATCGGCGCCTGGGCCGCCGCCGGCCTCGCCCAGTGGCGCTACCCGCTACGCGCCTGGGCCGCGCCGCTGCTGGCGAGCTGGGTACTGATCGCACTGCTGCCGGCGGCGATGCCCAACCATGTGGTGCAGAACAAGACCCCCGACCTGTTCGTCGCCGAACACCTCGACGAACTGGCCGGCGCCCGCCATCTGCTGAGCAACGACCTCGGCGCCGCCTCGGCCCTCGCCTGGCGCCTGCGCCGTAGCGACGTGACGCTCTACGACACGCGCGGCGAGCTGAAGTACGGCCTCTCCTACCCCGAGCACAGCCAGCGCAGCGTGCCCTTGGCAGACATCCGCCAGTGGCTCTGGCGGGCACGCCAGGACGGCTCGGTTGCCGTGCTGCTGCGGATCAACAGCGCCAGCGACCGCTACCAGCTGGCGCTGTTGCCGGGCGACGGCGAACGCTACCGGAACGGCAACCTGGTCCTGGCGATCCTGCCGCAGGTGCGCCCATGAGCGCCGCGCTGCTGCTCGCCACCCTGCTCATGACCGGCCTCGGCCAGGTTGCGCAGAAGCTCACCGTGGAGCACTGGCGCCTGGTCGCCGCCGACGGCTGGACGGCGCGCCTGCGCAGTCCGTGGCCGTGGCTGGCGCTGCTCGCCCTCGGGCTCGGCCTGCTCTGCTGGCTGCTGCTCCTGCAACGGGTGGAAGTCGGCAGCGCCTATCCGATGCTGGCGCTGAACTTCGTCCTGGTCACCCTGGCGGCACGCTTCGTCTTCGATGAGCCGGTGGATCGCCGCCACCTCGCCGGCCTGTTGCTGATCGTCGCCGGCGTGGCCCTGCTCGGGAGGAGCGCATGAACGCGCTACGCGGCTGGCTGGCGGCCCTGGGCAGCGTGCTGCTGGCCAGCGCCGCCCAGCTCGGCATGCGCTGGGGCATGAGCCGCCTGCCGCTGCCGGAAGCCTGGGCCGGGCAAACGCCGGAGCGCGCCGCGCTGCTCGCGGTAGCCCTGGCGGTGGCGGCCTACGCCGCCTCCCTGCTGTGCTGGCTGGCCGCCCTGCGCCACCTGCCGCTGGGCCGCGCCTACAGCCTGTTGAGCGCCAGCTACGCGCTGGTCTACCTGCTGGCGGCGAGCCTGCCGGCGTTCGATGAAACCTTCAGTACCAGCAAGACCCTGGGCGTAGGCCTGGTGGTGCTCGGCGTGTTGACCGTCAACGCCCGCCGCACCGCTGCCGCGCCCGCGCATCATCCGTCGAGGAAAGCACCATGAAGATCAGCGTATTCGGCAGTGGCTATGTAGGACTGGTGCAGGCCGCCGTCCTCGCCGAAGTGGGCCACGATGTACTGTACATGGACATCGACCGGAACAAGGTCGAACGCCTCGCGCAGGGCCTCGCCAGCATCTACGAACCCGGGCTCGACGCCTTGCTGCGCGAAGGCCTGGACAGCGGCCGCCTGCGTTTCAGCAGCGATGCGCGCCTGGCCGTGGAGCACGGCCGGGTGCAGTTCATCGCGGTCGGCACCCCGCCTGGCGAGGACGGCGCGGCCGATCTCGGCGCGGTCTTCGCGGTGGCCGATGCCATCGCCGAGCATCGCCGCAAGCCCGTCATCGTGGTGGAGAAATCGACCGTCCCGGTAGGCACCGGCGACCGCCTGCGCGCGCACATCGAGCGGCGCCTGGAAGCCGACGGACGCGAACTGGAATTCGAGATCGTCTCCAACCCGGAATTCCTCAAGGAAGGCTCCGCCGTCGCCGACTGCCGACGCCCGGACCGCATCGTGGTCGGCTGCGACAACGAAGAGGTGCGCCAGGTGATGCGCGAACTCTACGAGCCGTTCAACCGCAACCACGACCGCATGCTGTTCATGGGCCTGCGCAGCGCCGAACTGACCAAGTACGCGGCGAACGGCATGCTGGCGACCAAGATCAGCTTCATCAACCAGATCGCCGAACTGGCCGAACACCTCGGCGCCGACATCGAGGCGGTGCGCCAGGGCATCGGCGCCGACCCGCGGATCGGCTACCACTTCATCTACCCCGGCTGCGGCTACGGCGGCTCCTGCTTCCCCAAGGACATGCGCGCGCTGATCCACAGCGCCGAGCAGGCGCATTGCTCCAGCGACCTGTTGCAGGCAGTGGAAGCGATCAACCGGCGGCAGAAGCACAAGCTGTTCGAACGCATCCGGGTGTTCTACGACGGCGACCTGCGCGGCAAGACCTTCGCCCTCTGGGGCCTGGCCTTCAAGCCGAACACCGACGACATGCGCGACGCGCCCAGCCGCGAACTGATGGAAGCGCTCTGGCGCCACGGCGCGCAGGTGCGCGCCTACGATCCCGAAGCCATGCAGGAAACCCAGCGGCTCTATGGCCACGACGAACGCCTGAGCCTGATGGGCACCCCCGAGGCGACCCTGGGAGGCGCCGATGCGCTGGTCATCTGCACCGAGTGGCAGCAATTCAAGGCACCGGATTTCGAGCTGCTCAAGGAGCGCCTGAAGGCCCCGGTGATCTTCGACGGGCGCAACCTCTACGACCCCGAGCGCATGGCCCGCCACGGCTTCCACTACTACCCGATGGGACGCGGGCAGTCCTGCTCGTTGCCGATCAACGAGGCCAGCCTCGCACAGGAAGATGGCCTGCGCCTGTTGCGCCAGGCCTGAGGGCGCCCCAGGTCGGATCGACCGCTGGGGCGAATAACCGCTGCGGTTATCCGCCGGTTCGCCGGAGTATCGGCGGATAACGCCTGCGGCGTTATTCGCCCTACCCCCTGCCACGTCGCTCAGGTGGCGTAGGGCGCATGACCGCCTCGCGGCTATCCGCCAGCCGCCGGCTCCCGCGAGGACGAGGTCCCCAGCGCCAGCCCCGGCTCGGCGCCGCGCTTGAGCACGGCGTAGAGCAGCCCGGTAAGCAGGCTGCCGGCGACGATCGCCAGCAGGTACGCCAGGGCGTGGTTGATCGCGTTGGGCACCAGCATCACGAACAACCCGCCGTGAGGCGCCTGCAACTTGCAGCCGAAGTACATCGACAGGGCGCCGGTCAGCGCGCCGCCGGCGATGCTCGCCGGGATCACCCGCAGCGGGTCCTTGGCGGCGAACGGGATGGCGCCTTCGGAGATGAAGCACAGCCCCAGCACCGAGGCTGCCTTGCCGGCCTGCCGCTCGCTCTCGGCGAACTTGCGCCGCGCCAGCAGGGTCGCCAGGCCCATGCCGATCGGCGGCACCATGCCCGCCGCCATCACCGCCGCCATCGGCGCGTAGCTGTGCGACGAGAGCAGGCCGACGGAAAAGGCGTAGGCGGCCTTGTTGACCGGTCCGCCGAGGTCGACGCACATCATCCCGCCGAGCAGCAGGCCGAGGAGGATGGCATTGGAGGTGCCCATGCCGTCAAGGAACCCGGTCAGTGCCGCGAGCATCCCGGCCACCGGCTTGCCGACCACGTAGAGCATCAGCAGGCCGGTGACCAGGCTGGCCAGCAACGGGATGACCAGGATCGGCTTCAGCGCTTCCAGGCTCGCCGGCAGCCTCAGCCCGTGGCTGATGGCCCGCGCCGCATAGCCGGCGATGAAGCCGGCGACTATCCCGCCGATGAACCCGGCGCCGAGGGTCCCGGCGAGCAGGCCGCCGAGCATGCCCGGCGCCAGGCCCGGGCGGTCGGCGATGGAATAGGCGATGTAGCCGGCGAGCACCGGCACCATCAGGACGAAAGCCGTGTCGCCGACCGTCCTCAGCACCGCCGCCAGGCTGCCCGGCTGCTTGTAGGCATCGATGCCGAAGGCCAGCGACAGGGCGATCAGCAGGCCGCCCGCGACCACCATCGGCAACATGAACGACACCCCGGTCAGCAGGTGCTTGTACACCCCGCGCTTCTCGTCCCTGGCGACCACCGCGCTGGCTGCGCCCGCGCTCTCGACCTGCCCTTCCGCCAGCGCCCGCTCGAGCGTCGCGCGGGCCTGCTTGAGGGCCACGCCGGTGCCGCAACGGTAGATCTTCTTGCCGGCGAAACGGGCCGTGTCCACGTCGATGTCGGCGGCCAGCAGGACCACGTCGGCGGCGGCGATGTCCGCCGGGTCGAGCGGGTTGCGCGCGCCGACCGAGCCCTGGGTCTCGACCTGCAACGCGAAGCCCAGTTGCCCCGCCGCGAGCTGCAACGCCTCGGCGGCCATGAAGGTGTGCGCCACGCCGGTCGGACAGGCGGTCACCGCGACGATCCGCGGTGCCGCTCCGGCCTCCGGCGCAACCAGGCCGGCCTCGTCCCCGGCGACCTCCACGCTCGCCAGGGCGGCGGCCCGCTGGAGGAAGGCGCGCGGATCGGCCAGCGCCTCGGCGGGACGCGCGCGATACACCGGCTTGCCGACGAAACGCGCCGCCGCCAGCGGCTCGACGCCGACCAGCAGGACCCAGTCGGCTTCGGCGATCTGTTCGGCGCTCAGTTCGCCCTCGGGCCTCGACCCGGCATTCGCCTCGACGCAGGTTTCCCAGCCCAGGCGCTCGGCGGCGCCCCGCAGCAGGCGCGCGGCGAGCACGCTGGTGACCTGTCCGCCAGGGCAGGCGGTGACGATCGCTAGTTTCATCTCAGGCCTCCTCGACCAATGGCTGCACCACGACGCCCGCTTCGATCCGCGCCAGGCGCTGCGGATCGCCGATGCCGAACTCGAACTGGGTCACCGCCAGGCTGGCGATGGCGGTGGCCTGACGCAGCACCCGCTCGGCCGGCCAGCCGCTGGCCAGGCCGTGCAGCATGCCGGCCAGCAGGGAATCGCCGGCGCCCACCGTGCTGGCCACTTCCACCGCCGGCGGCCGCGCCTGCCAGGCACCCTCGGCGGCGAACCAGTTGACCCCCGCGGCGCCCTGGGAAATCACCACCTGGCCTACCCCGTCATGGCGCAGACGTTCGGCCGCCTGGCGCTGTGCGACCAGGTCATCCATCGGCGCCGAGCAGAGATCGGCCAGTTCCTCGACGTTCGGCTTGATCATCCACGGCGCAGCCTTCACACCTTCGCGCAGGGCCGCGCCGCTGCTGTCGAAGGCGACCTTCAGGCCGAGGCGCCGCAAGCGCCGCAGCAGTTCGCCCAGCCATTCCGGCTCGACCCCGCGCGGCAGGCTGCCGGCGACCACCGCCAGCTCGTGCTCCCCGGCAAGCCGGTCGAGGCGTTCGAGCAACGCCGCCTGGGCTCGCTCGTCGGCCTCCGGGCCCGGCCCGTTGAGGTCGCTGACGCGCCCGCCGCGCTCGGCCAGCTTGATGTTGCTGCGGGTTTCGCCCGGCACCCGGACGAACGCATCGGCGAAGCCACGACGCTGGAACATGGCGGTGAACGGCGGCTGGTTGTCTTCGCCGAGGAAGCCGCTGACCGTCAACCGATGGCCGAGGTCGGCAAGCACCTGGGCGACGTTCAGGCCCTTGCCGGCGGCCTGGGTCAGCACCGCCTCGCTGCGGTTAACCGCCCCCAGTTCCAGCTGGCGCAGGCGCACGGTGAGGTCCAGCGCCGGGTTCAGGGTAATCGTCAGGATCCGCGCCATTACTGCACCTCCGCTTCCACCAGGGCCCGGACCTCGGCGGCGCTCGCCAGGCCCAGGGCTTTGCGGGCCAGGCCGCGCGCAGCGACCAGCTGCAGTTCGCGCACGCCGGCCTTGACCAGGGCGATGCTGCGCGCCGAAACGCTCAGCTCGTCCACTCCCAGGCCGACCAGCAGCGGCAACGCCAGCGGGTCGGCCGCCAGTTCGCCGCAGACGCCGACCCACTTGCCCTCGGCATGGGCGGCGCGGACGGTCATGTCGATCAGTTGCAGCACCGCCGGATGCAGGCCGTCGGCCTGGGCCGAAAGACTCGGGTGGCCGCGATCGATAGCCAGGGTGTACTGGGTCAGGTCGTTGGTGCCGACGCTGAAGAAGTCCACCTCGCGGGCCAGCACCGGCGCGAGCAACGCCGCCGAGGGCACCTCGACCATGATCCCCAGTTGCAGGTCGGCCAGCGGGATTTCCTCGCGCAGGCGCAGCGCCAGGTCACGCGCCTGGCGCCATTCGTCGAGGCTGCCGACCATCGGAAACATCACCCGCAGCGGTCGCTCCCCGGCGGCGCGGAACAGCGCGCGCAACTGGGTCTCGAGGATCTGCGGTCGCTGCAGGGTCAAGCGGATACCGCGCAGGCCCAGATAGGGATTCTCTTCGTGGGGAATCGGCCAGTACGGCAGCGGCTTGTCCCCGCCGACATCCAGGGTCCGCGCCACCAGCGGACGTCCGTCGAGGGCGTCGAGCACCCGACGGTATTCCGCTTCCTGGGTCGCCAGGTCCGGCGCGCGGGCGTTGTTCATGAAGACGAACTCGGTGCGCAGCAGGCCGACGCCCTCGGCGCCCAGCTCCACCGCGCGCGCGGCGCCGGCGGTGTCGCCAAGGTTGGCGCAGACTTCCACCGCGTGGCCGTCGCGGGTCCGCGCAGGCTCCAGGCGCTGCGCGTCGGCGCGGGCCTGGCGCTGCTGGCGGGCGTCGCGCTCGGCGGCGGCCTGCTGCAACTGTTCGGTGCTCGGCGCCACCTGCAGCCAGCCGTGCTCGCCATCCAGCAGCAGCGCCGTGCCCGGCTCCAGGCCGAGCACCGCCGCGCCGGCGCCGACCAATGCCGGAATGCCGAGGGCGCGGGCGATGATCGCGCTGTGCGAAGTGGCGCCGCCGCGCGCCGTGAGGATGCCGGCGACCCGCTGGGCGTCGAGGCGGGCGACATCGGAGGGGCCGACCTCGTCCATCACCAGGATGTACGGCTGCTCCGGCTCGCGCGGCGCCTCCACCCCGCAGAGCCTGGCCAGCACCCGCCGGCCGAGGTCGCGGAGGTCGGCGGCGCGCTCGGCGAGCAGCGCGTCGTGCAGCGCCTCCTGCTGCGCCGCGCTGTCTTCCACCACCCGACTCCAGGCCGCTTCGGCGCTTTCGCCGCGATTCAGGCGCAGTTGCACCTGCTCGGCCAGTTCCGGATCGTCGAGCATCTCCCGGTGGGTGACGAAAATCTCGCGGATCGCCTTCACCGTGCTGCGTTCGACCAGGCCGACGATCTCCTCGTCCACCGCCCGCTTGGCCCGCAGCAGGCGCTCGCGTTCATGGGCCGGCGACTCGCCACGCGGCTGGAACTCGAAGCGCTGCGCCACCTGGACATGCGCCGGACCACTGGCGATGCCCGGCGACGCGGCGATCGCCTGCAGGCGCTCGCCGGCGCGCAGCGGCGCCGGCCGGGCATCCTCTTCCGCCTCGCCGACGGCATCGGGCAAGGCCTCCTCCGCCAGCGCTTCGACCTCCTCGCCGAGCCCCTCGCGCACCGCGGCCAGCAAGGCTGGCAGCGCGTCCTCGGCGATCGCCGGCTCGGCGCTGAACTCCAGCGTCTGGCCGCGTCGCGCGCCGAGGGCGAGCAGCTTGCTCAGGCTCTTCGCCGAGACGGGGGCCGCCTCGCTGTCGGCCAGGCGTACCCGGATCTCGCCGGCGAAGCCCTTGGCCAGCTGCGCCAGCGCCTGCGCCGGGCGGGCATGCAGGCCATGCGGGTTGGCCAGGACCGCTCGCGCGCTGGGCCAGTCCGGCGGCAGCTCGCCACCGAGCGCCGCGAGTACGCTGCGGCTGCTGGTGGCGCGCACCAGCTCGGCGCCACGCCCTTCCAGCAACAGGTCGCACAGGCGTTCGAGCAGCGCCTGGTGCGCTTCGCCCAGGCTGGCCAGGCAGAACAGCCCGGTGACCGGTTGACCCTGGTGCTGCAACGGTTGCGCCGGAGTGACGAAGGCCAGCCCGGGGCGCTTCACCAATTGTTCGCTGTGCAACCAGCACAGCCCGTCGCCCAGCGGCAACGGTTCGGTCTGCTGGAGCACGGCGGCGAAGCCGTTCTCCACGCAGCCGGCCTTCTTCAACAGGCGCGCGCCGAGCCAGGCCAGTTCGTCGAGGTCCTCGGCGTTCTGGCCGAGGCCGACCAGTTGTGCGTCCAGCGCCAGTTCCTGCGGCGCGCCCTGCAACAGGCCGAGGACTTCCTCGGCGCTGGCGGCCGCGCTCAGCGCCGGTCCCAGGTCGGCCTCGCCGAGGGCGCGGGTGAGCAATTGCAGGAGCTGCAGGTGTTCGTCGGACTTCGCCGCGATGCCGATGGCCAGGTAGACCTGCTGGCCATCGCCCCAGTCCACTCCCTCGGGGAATTGCAGCAGGCGCACACCGGTGCTGAAGACCAGCTCGCGGGTATCCGGGGTCCCATGGGGTATGGCGATGCCCTGGCCGAGGTAGGTGGAGCCTTGTGCCTCGCGCGCCTTCAGGCCCTCGGCATAGCCGGGCGCGGCCAGGCCGTCGGCGACCAGCGCCGCGCCGAGCAGGCGCAGGGCTTCGGCCTTGTCCGCGGCGCGCTGGCCCATGCGGATCTGCCGGGTATCGAGTTCGAGCATGGAAACCTCCTCAGGAGCGAACGGCTCCCCGTCTCACGTCCGGATCGTCCCGCCGCGCCGAGGCGCGGGCGCGGGATGTGCCGGCGGTAGCGGAAAGCGGCTCGCGGGAGCCTTCCGTACAGCCTGGGGCGGTGATCCGCTTGTTGTCATTGACCTGCCATAGCGTAGGCGGCGCCGCGTTCGGGCTGCGCGAGGCAGCCTGGGGCAGGGGCGCCGGCTTCGCCGGAATCTTTTGCTGAATCGATTCACTTAATTAAATTGGCACGTTACCCGATAATGATTGATCCTTGAAGCCCAACTTGTCGTCGCCTCCAGTAGAGATCGGTTTGAAACTCAGTGATATCGCCCGCCTGGCCGGGGTCTCGGTGACCACCGCCAGCTACGTCATCAATGGCAAGGCCGCCCAGCGGCGCATCAGCGCCGCCACCGTCGAGCGCGTGCTTGCCGTGGTCGAGGAACACGGCTACCAGCCGGACCAGCAGGCCGCCGGCCTGCGCCGCGGGCAGACCCGCACCCTCGGCTTCATCCTCCCGGACCTGGAAAACCCCAGCTACGCCCGCCTCGCCAAGCAACTCGAACAAGGCGCCCGGGCGCGCGGCTACCAGTTGCTGATCGCCTGCTCCGACGACGAGCCGGAGACCGAGCGCCAGGTGGTCAACCTGTTCCGCGCGCGCCGCTGCGACGCGCTGATCGTCGCCAGTTGCCTGCCGGCCGGGGATGATACCCATGCCCGGCTGGTCTCCGAAGGCCTGCCGGTGGTGGCCATCGACCGCCAGCTCGACCCGCAGCGCTTCGCCTCGGTGATCAGCGACGACCAGGACGCCGCGCGCCGCCTCACCGAAACCCTGTTGCAACCGGCGCCGCGCCATATCGCCCTGCTCGGCGCGCGGGCGGACCTGATCATCAGCCACGACCGCGCCGCCGGCTTCCGCCAGGCGCTGAAGGACTTCCGCGGCGAGGTCATCGTCGAGCATGCCGAGGTGTTCAGCCGCGAGTGCGGACGCCGCCTGATGGAGCAATTGCTCGAGCGCCTGGGCTACCTGCCCGACGCCCTGGTGACCACTGCCTATGTACTCCTCGAAGGCGTCTTCGATGTGTTCCAGGCGCGCGCCGACGGTTGGCCCGAAGGCTTGCGGGTGGCGACCTTCGGCGACACCCAGTTGCTCGACTTCGTGCCGCTGAAGGTCAACTCGATCTACCAGCAGCACGCGCTGATCGCCGCCAACGCCCTCGAACTGGCGCTCCGCGCGGTCGAGGAGAACGACTACCGGCCGGGCCTGCACGCCGTCCCCCGGCAACTCAAGCTGCGCGACTGAGCCGGCCGCCATGCGCCTGGTCGACACCCACAACCACCTCGACTTCCCGGACTTCGACGCCGACCGCGCCGCGCTGCTGCAACGCAGCCGCGCGCTGGGGGTCGAGCGCCAGGTGGTGCTCGGCGTCTACCGCGAGAACTGGCAACGGGTCTGGGACCTGGCGCAGGCCGAGGATGGCCTGTACGCGGCGCTCGGCCTGCACCCCGTCTACCTGGCGCGGCACCGCCCGCAGCATCTGGACGACCTGCGCCAGTGGCTGCAACGCCTGCGCGGCGAGACGAAGCTCTGCGCGGTCGGCGAGATCGGCCTGGACTACTACCTGGAACACCTCGACCGCGACGCCCAGCAGGCGCTGTTCGAGGCCCAACTGCGGCTGGCCGCGGAATTCCGCCTGCCGGCACTGATCCACGTGCGCCGCGCCCACGCGGCGACCATCGCCACCCTCAAGCGCATCCGCCTGGAGCGCCGTGGCATCATCCATGCCTTCGCCGGCAGCCGCGAGGAAGCCCGCGAGTACCTCAAGCTCGGCTTCCGCCTCGGCCTCGGCGGCGCGCCGACCTGGCCGCAGGCCAACCGCCTGCGCAAGGTGGCGGCGGAGCTGCCGGCCGAGGCCATCGTGCTGGAAACCGATGCGCCGGACATGGCGCCATCGATGCATCCCGGCCAGCGCAACAGTCCGGAGCACCTGCCGGCCATCTGCCGCGCCCTCGCCGAGCTGCGCGGGGTCGACGCCGAGGAACTGGCGGCGAGCAGCAGCCGCAACGCCGCCGAGCTGTTCGGCTGGGACTGATCAAGCGTCGCGCAGGACTTCCGGCGCCAGTTGCGGGTACGTCTCGCGCAACGCCTCCAGGCAGGCCGAAAGCTGCGCCGCTTCCTCCGGCAGGCGCCGGGCGAAGTCGCTCCAGCCTTGCAGACGCAATCGCCGGGGCATCGGCACCAGGCCGCTGATGGCGTCCCAGAAGGCATCCCAGTTGCATCCGTACCACGGCGGCAACGCCAGGGCCTCGCGCAGGCGTTCGTGCAACCGCGCGGCGCTGTCCACGTCCGCCAGCTCGATGGCCAGGCTCGCCGCCCGGTTCAGTTCCTCGTCCATGGAGCCTCCGCCAGCAATGCGTCGCAACGCTCGCGCACGAACGCGCGCAAGAGGGTCACCGGACGGGTCAACTGAGCGCGGTGGGTACACAAGAGGTTCATCGGCGTCGCCTCGCCCTGCCACTCCGGCAGCAGCAGGCGCAGGCGCCCGGCGCGCACGTCCTCGGCCACGTCCAGCCAGGACTTGTAGACCAGCCCCTTGCCGGCCAGGGCCCAGCGCCGCACCACGTCGGCGTCGTCGCAGACACGGTCGCCGGCGACCGTCAGGGTCAGGCTGCGGCGGCCCCGCTGGAACGCCCAGCGGTCGTGTACCCGGCCGCCGAGTTGGTAGAGCAGGCAATTGTGCTCGCGCAGGTCGTCCGGCTGGCGCGGCTCGCCGCGCTCCGCCAGGTAGCCCGGCGCGGCGCAGAGCACTCGCCGGTTGTCCGGCGCCAGCGGCAGGGCGACCAGGCTGGAGTCGGCCGGTGCGCCGTAGCGGATCGCCACGTCCACCGGTTGCCGGTAGAGATCGGTCACCCGGTCGCCGAGCAGCAGGCGCAGGCTCAGTTGCGGATAGCGCGCCTGGAACTCGTCGAGCCAGGGCAGCAGCAGATTGCGGCCGAAGTCGGAGGGCGCGGAAAGCTGCAGTACCCCGGCGATCTGGTCCTTGCCGCCCTGCAGCAACCGGCGCCCCTCCTCCAGGCTGCGCAACGAGGCGCGGGCATGCAGGAGGAACGCGTCGCCCTCGGGAGTCAGGCGCAGGCTGCGGGTGGAGCGGGCGAACAGGCGTACCTCCAGCTCGCTTTCCAGGCGCTTCAGCGCCGCGCTGGCCACCGCCGGGGAAATCTCCAACTGGCGCGCGGCGGCGGACAACGAGCCGCTGTCGCTGGTGTGGACGAACACCTGGAGGTCGTCGTAACGCAGCATTTTCAAGATTCCTTTGAAAGAGTCTTCCCTGATAGCCTGTTTTTCAGCGATTTGAAATAGCCCATCCTGACTCCGCCCCATCGAAGGAACCCACCATGAGCACACCCCTCACCCTGATCGCCACCATCACCGCCGCCCCCGGCCACGCCGAGGCCCTGGAACGCGAATTGCGCGCCCTGGTCGCCCCGTCGCGCGCCGAGGCTGGTTGCCTGCAGTACGACCTGCATCAGGACCGCCACGACTCCCACCTGTTCTACATGATCGAGCAGTGGCGCGACGACGCCGCCCTGGAGCGGCACCAGAACACCGAACACTTCCTGCGCTTCAGCCGCGGCAACGAAGCCCTGCTGCAGAACGTGAAGATCGACCAACTCTATCGCCTCGCCTGAGGCCCGTTTCCCGGAGCCCCCATGAAAGCTGTCGGTTACTACCAGTCCCTGCCCATCGACCATCCCGATGCCCTGCTCGACCTCGAACTGCCCGAGCCCACGCCGGGCCCACGCGACCTGCTGGTGGAGGTCCGCGCCATCTCGGTCAACCCGGTGGATACCAAGGTCCGCCAGCGCGCCCAGCCGGAAGCCGGCCAGGCCAAGGTGCTGGGCTGGGATGCGGCGGGCGTGGTGCGCGCGGTCGGCAGCGAGGTCAGCCTGTTCCGTCCTGGCGACCGGGTCTGGTACGCCGGGGACATCACCCGCCCCGGCAGCAACAGCGAGCGGCATCGGGTCGACGAGCGCATTGCCGGGCACCTGCCGAAAAGCCTCGACTTCGCCCAGGCCGCGGCCCTGCCGCTGACCACCATCACCGCCTGGGAACTGCTCTTCGAGCGCTTGCAGATCGCCGAAGGCAAGGCCGACCAGGGCCAGAGCCTGCTGGTGGTCGGCGCCGCCGGCGGGGTCGGTTCGATCCTGGTCCAACTGGCCCGGCAACTGACCGGCCTGAACGTGATCGGCACCGCTTCGCGCGCAGAGACCCAGGCCTGGGTCCGCGACCTCGGCGCGCACCATGTGATCGACCACGGCAAGCCGCTGGCCGAAGAGCTGAAGCGGATCGGTGTCGCCGAGGTCAGCCACGTCGCCAGCCTGACCCACACCGACCAGCACCTCGAACAGATCGTCGCCGCGCTGCGCCCGCAAGGCCGCCTGGCGCTGATCGACGACCCGGCGTCGCTGGACATCGGCAAGCTGAAGCAGAAGAGCCTGTCGCTGCACTGGGAGTTCATGTACACCCGCTCGATGTTCCAGACCGACGACATGATCGAGCAGCACCGGCTGCTGGAGCGGGTCGCCGGGCTGATCGACGAAGGCGTGCTGAAGACCACCGTCGGCGAGCATTTCGGCCGCATCGACGCGGCCAACCTGCGCCGCGCCCACGCGCTGCTGGAGAGCGGCCGGGCCAAGGGCAAGATCGTTCTCGAAGGGTTCTGAACGGCAGGACCACGGGGCGCGGCGTTTTCCACCCTACCGCCGTGCCCCTGGCCTTTGCTATCCCGCCTTGCGCACCCTCAGCGCAGCCTCGATCTCGCCAAGGATCGTCGGGTCGTCGATGGTCGATGGCGCCGCGTAGTCCTCGCCATCGGCGATCTTGCGCAGCACCGCGCGGAGGATCTTCCCGGAGCGGGTCTTCGGCAGCCGCTTGACCACCACCACCCGCTGGAAGCAGGCCAGCGCGCCGATCTGTTCGCGGACCAGCGCCACCAGCTCGCGCTGCAGTTGCTCGGCGGCGATCCCGGCATCGTCCTTGAGCACCACCAGGCCCAGCGGCACGTGGCCCTTGAGTTCGTCCCGCACGCCGATCACCGCGCACTCGGCAACCGCCTGGTGCTGCGCCACGCGTTCCTCCATCTCGCCGGTGGAGAGGCGATGCCCGGAAACGTTTATCACGTCGTCGGTGCGCCCCATGATGTAGACGAAGCCGTCCTCGTCGAGATAGCCGCCGTCGCCGGTGTGGTAGTAGCCGGGATAGTTGCCCAGGTAGGCCTGCAGGTAGCGCGGGTGGTCGCCCCAGAGGGTCTGCGCGCAGCCCGGCGGCAACGGCAGGGCGATGACGATCGCGCCCTGGCGGTTCGCTCCCAGCGGCCGGCCTTCGTCGTCCAGCACCTGCACGTGGTAGCCGGGCACCGCGCGGTTGGTCGAACCGGCCCGCAGGTCGTGGCCGGCGATCCCGATGCAGGGCGCGGTCACCGGCCAGCCGGTCTCGGTCTGCCACCAATGGTCGTGGACCGGCCGCCCGGTGTGCTCCTCCAGCCAGTGCTGGGTGCTGCTGTCGAGCTTCTCGCCGGCCAGGAACAGGTGGCGCAGCGAACTTAGGTCGTAGCGCTTCACCCGTTCGCCATGCGGGTCTTCCTTGCGGATCGCGCGGATCGCCGTCGGCGCGCAGAACAGGCTGTTCACCCTGTGCTCTTCGATCACCCGCCAGTAGGCGCCGGCGTCCGGCGTACGCACCGGCTTGCCTTCGTAGAACACTGTGGTACAGCCGCACATCAGCGGGCCGTAGACGATCAGCGAGTGGCCGACCACCCAGCCGACGTCGGAGATCCCCCACCAGACGTCGCCGGCCTGCATGCCGTAGATAGTGCGGACCGCGTAGCGCACCGCCACCGCGTGGCCACCGTTGTCGCGGACGATGCCCTTGGGCTTACCGGTGGTGCCCGAGGTGTACATGATGTACAGCGGATCGCCGCTGGCCACCGGCAGCGGATCGGCCGGCTCGGCGGCGGCGAGGCAGTCCTGCCAGTCCAGGTCGCGGCCCGGGTGCAGGCGCGCGGGCGCCTGCGGGCGTTGCCAGACCATGACGTGGGCAGGCTGGTGGATCGCCAGTTCGAGGGCCTTGTCCACCAGCGGCTTGTATTCGATCACCCGATCGAACTCCAGCCCGCAGGAAGCGGTGAGCACCAGCTTCGGCGTGGCGTCGTCGATGCGCAGGGCCAGCTCGTAGGGAGCGAAGCCACCGAACACCACCGAATGCACCGCGCCCAGGCGCGCGCAGGCGAGCATCGCCATGGCCGCCTGCGGCACCATCGGCATGTAGATGATCACCCGGTCGCCCTTGCCGACTCCGAGGGCCCGCAGGGCGCCGGCCAGGCGCGCCACTTCGTCGCGCAGCCGCAGGTAGCTGTAGCGGTCCTGGGTGCCGGTCACCGGCGAGTCGTAGATCAGTGCGGTCTGTTCGCCGCGCCCCTCCTCGATCTGCCGGTCGAGGGCCAGGTAGGCGCTGTTCAGACGGCCATCGGCGAACCAGCGATGGGTGCCGTCGGGCAGGCTTTCGAGGATGTTCGCGGGCGCCTGGTACCAGGCCAGGGAACGGGCCTGTTCGGCCCAGAACGCGGCCGGCTCGGCGATCGAGCGGGCGTGCTGCTGCAGGTACGTCATGTTCCAGCCCTCTGATTGTTCTTATTAGGGATGAAGCAGTGAGTGAGCCTTGGAGTATGGGCGGGCGCCGGGCATCCGCCATCAACCTTTGGTCGTAGGGGTCAGTCCTTGCCGCGGTAGAGCTTCTGGATGCTGGAGAAGTCCAGCCCGTCGTGCTCGGCATCGGCCTGGGCGTGCAGGCTGAACAGGTTGCGCGCCAGCGCGCCGAGTGGCGTCGAGGCCTGCACCGCCTGGGCGTTGGCCAGCGCCAGGCCGAGGTCCTTGTTCATCAGGCGCACCTGGAAACCGCCGGCATAGCCGTTGCTCGCCGGCGCCTGCGGCATCACCCCGGGCCAGGGGTTGTAGAGGTTCAGCGCCCAGTTGCCGCCGGAACTCTGCTTCATCACCTCGGACAGCACCGCCGGATCGAGGCCGTTCTTCACCCCCAGCGCCAGGGCCTCGGCGGTGCCGGCCATGAGGATGCCGAGGAGCATGTTGTTGCAGATCTTCGCCACCTGGCCGGCGCCGTGATCGCCGGCGTGGAAGATGTTCCGGCCCATGTTCTCGAGGATCGGCCGGGCCCGCGCGAAGCCTTCGGCGGGGCCGCCGACGATGAAGCTCAGGGTGCCGGCGCGGGCGCCGCCGACGCCGCCGGAAACCGGCGCGTCGAGCAGGGTCAGGCCCTTCGCCGCGGCGGCCTCGGCGACCTTGCGCGCGGTCTCCGGGGCGATGGTCGAGCAGTCGATCAGCAGGGGCTTGCCGGCGACCCGCGCGAGCAGGCCGTCGGCGCCGAGATACAGGCTTTCCACGTGCTGCCCGGCCGGCAGCATGCTGATCACCACTTCGGCGCCTTCGCAGCACTGCAAGGCGCTATCGGCGCCCTGCGCGCCCTGCTCGACCAGGCTCAGCACGGCCTTGGGCTGCAAGTCGAAGACATTCACCCGGTGGCCGGCCTTGAGCAGGTTGGCGGCCATCGGCCCACCCATGTTGCCCAGGCCGAGGAATGCGATGTCGGTCATCGGTCCGTCTCCCTTTCAGCGCATCTGGATCGAGAAGTTGGTCCCGGCCACGCTATCGCTGTCGAACCAGCGCGCGGTCACGGTCTTGGTCTCGGTGTAGAAGCGCACGCCCTGCTTGCCGTAGGCGTGCAGGTCGCCGTAG
>NZ_KV813511.1:0-7912 GCF_001813645.1 Pseudomonas sp. HMSC063H08 | reverse complement strand
TGCTTGCCGTAGGCGTGCAGGTCGCCGTAGAACGAGCCCTTCCAACCGGTGAAGGAGAAGAACGGCAGCGGTACCGGAATCGGGATGTTGATGCCGACCTGGCCGACCTCGATGTGGTGCTGGAAGGTCCGCGCCGCGGCGCCGGAGCTGGTGAAGATCGAGGTGCCGTTGCCGTAGGGGCTTTCGTTGACCAGGCGGATCGCCTGCTCCAGGCTGTCGACCTCGGCCAGGCAGAGCACCGGGCCGAACACCTCTTCGCGGTAGATCGCCATGTCCGGGCGCACCCCGGCGAACAGCGTCGGGCCGACCCAGTTGCCGTCCGGGTATCCCTCGACCTTGTAGCCGCGGCCATCCAGCAGCAGTTGCGCGCCCTCCTCCATGCCCTGGCCGATCAGGCGCTCGATGCGCGCCTTGGCCTGCGGGTTGATCACCGGGCCGTAGCTGGCGCCGCTGTCGTCCCATGGGCCGGGGCGGACCTTGGCCAGCGCGTCGCGGATTTCCGGAATCCACTCGCGGGCAGCCCCCACCAGCACCGCCACCGAGATCGCCATGCAGCGCTGCCCGGCCGCGCCCACCGAGGCACCGACCAGGTTGCTGATGACCTGCGCCTTGTCCGCGTCGGGCATGATCACCATGTGGTTCTTCGCCCCGGCGAAGCTCTGCACGCGCTTATTGTGCGCGGTGCCGGTGTGGTAGACGTACTGGCCGACGGCGACCGAGCCGACGAAGGACACCGCCTTCACCTGCGGGTGCTTGAGCAACTGGTCGACCTGTTCCTTGCCGCCATGCACCACCTGCAGCACGCCCTTCGGCGCACCGGCCTCGAGGAACAGCTCGGCGAGCCGCACGCTGGTCAGCGGCACCTGCTCGGAAGGCTTGAGGATGAAGGCGTTGCCGCAGGCGATGGCCAGCGGGAACATCCACAGCGGGATCATCGCTGGGAAGTTGAACGGGGTGATGCCAACGCACACGCCCAGCGGCTGGGTGATGCTGTAGGTGTCGATGTTGCGGGCGACGTTCTCCACCGTCTCGCCCATCAGCAGCGAGGGCACGTTGCAGGCGTGCTCGACCACCTCGATACCGCGCCAGACGTCGCCCTTGGCGTCCTCGAAAGTCTTGCCCAGCTCGCTGGAGACGATCTTCGCCAGTTCGTCGTGGTGTTCCTTGAGCAACGCCTGGTAACGCAGCATCACCCGCGCGCGCTCGGAAACCGGGGTTTCCTTCCAGCTGGCGAAGGTTTCGCGGGCACTGGCCACCGCCTGCTCGATCTGCTCCGCGCTGGCGCAGGCGATCTCCGCCAGGGTGCTGTTGTCGAGGGGATTGCTGACCGGGATGCGCTGGGCGCCGAGACCTTCGACGAAGGCTCCCGCGATGAGGTGGCGGACTGGGACTGACATGAACCCTCCTGCACCGGCCAGGCCGGCTTTTATTGTTGTGGCGGACTGGTACGAGGTCGATTCGGACCTCGCTTTGGCCAAGAAGCTATCACTGGGCGGAAGGTCGCGAGATCGACTAAATTGTGTTGTTCATGGACTATATTGCGGAGCCGGCTACCGACATGTCGCACACCTCCGACTGGCCCCTGCCGGCCGACAGCCTGCGCTTGCCGATCCCGGCGGCGCTGCTGGAGAAACTGGCGGTCCACCCGCTCAGCCGCGACCTCTACCCCACCTCCCTGGGCCACTACCGGCGCGCCCGCGACCACCGCATGAGCCGCGAGCGCCATGACGAGCACCTGCTGATCTATTGCAGCGAAGGCCAGGGCCTGTTGCGCGTGCGCGAGGGCGAGGCCTGGCGCGAATACCGGGTCGGCAGCGGCGACCTGCTCTGGCTGCCGCCGGGCATGGCCCACGACTACGCCGCCGACGACCGTCAACCCTGGACCATCTTTTGGACCCACCTGCGCGGCGACAGCGCCACCTGGCTGCAACACAGCGCCGGCTACCGCGACACCCCGCTGCGCCATTGGGGCCTGCAACACGCCCTGCTCGGCGGCTTCGAGCAACTGCTGGAGGTGCGCCACAGCGGCTACCGCTTCCAGCACTTCCTGCTCGCCGCCAGCCGCCTGCGCAGCCTGCTCTGCCAGCTACCGCTGCTGCGCCCGCTGCGCGAGGGCAGCCTGGACCTCGACGGGCTGCACGCCTACATGCGCGAACACCTGCATGCGCGCCTCGAACTGGAACGCCTGGCGGCCTTCTGCAACCTGTCGAAGTTCCATTTCGTCAGTCGCTACAAGGCGATCACCGGCCGTACGCCTATCCAGCACTTCCTGCACCTGAAGATCGAGTACGCCTGCCAGTTGCTGGACAGCAGCGACCAGAGCGTGGCCCGGGTCGGCCAGGCGGTCGGCTACGACGACAGCTACTACTTCTCGCGCCTGTTCAGCAAGGTCATGGGTTTGTCGCCGAGCGCCTACCGGCAGCGGGTAAGGCAGGGCGAGGGAGGAGCCTGAAGCGCTCTGCGGCGGGGCTGTAAACGAAGCGGCGACCAGTTGTCGGCAAACTGATCCCGGTCAGTGTTTTCCGGGCCGACAGGACTAGACTGAAGCTCCCTTTCCAGCCCCGATGGATGAATCGCCATGAACATCCTCGTCCGCCCGTCGCAAACCCCGAAAGGCCAATGCTGGCAAGTCTGCCTCGACCAGCAGGCCGTCAACTTCCGTAGCGAAAGCGAGGCCCGGCGTTTCGTCGACCGCCTCGAGGCGCGCCTGCGCGCGCCCCATATGCTGCCCGAACTGAAGCAGCGAACGGCCTGATCCGCGCTCAGGCGGCCTGGCGCTCCAGGCGCCCGGTCTGCCAGGCGAGCAGGGTCGCGACCGCACCGCAGACGGCGATCACCAGGGTCATGGGGATCGCCGTGCCGTCGTGGAGCACGCCGACCAGCGCCGAAGCGCCCGCCGCCACGCTGAACTGCAGGCTGCCCATCAGCGCCGAGGCGCTGCCGGCGTGCTGTCCCTGTCCGGCCATGGCGCAGGCGGAAGCGTTGGGAATGATGCAGCCGAGGCTGGCCACGCATCCGAACAGCGGAACCAGCAGCGGCCACAGCGTGGCCGGTTGCAGCGAAGCGATGCCCAGCAGGGCCAGGCCGCACGCCAGGTAGCCCCAGATGATCCGCCGCAGCCAGAACGCCGGCCCGCGATAGCGCAGCAGCCGCGCGTTGACCTGTGCCATGACGATGAAGCCCGCGGCATTGCTGCCGAACAGCCAGCCATAGTGCTCGGCGGGAATCCCGTAGAGCTGGATGAACACGTAGGGCGAACCGGCGATGTAGGCGAACATCCCGGCCATCGCCACCCCGCCGGAAAGGCCATAGGCGAGGAACAGGCGGTCGGCGAACAGCCGCCGGTACTGCCCCAGCGCGCCGGACAGCGGCGGTCGCTCGCCGTCGGCCGGGATGGTTTCCGGCAGCCACAACGCCACGCCGAGGCCGGCCAGGGCGGCGAACAGGGTCAGGCAGACGAAGATCGACTGCCAGCCCTGCCAGTCCAGCAGCAGGCCGCCGGCCACGGGGGCGAGGATCGGCGCCAGGCCCATCACCAGCATCAACTGGGAAAACGCCTTGGCGGCGCCGATCGGATCGCACAGGTCGCGCACCACTGCCCGCGAGATGACCATCCCGGCGCAGCCGCCAAGAGCCTGGACGAAGCGCGCGGCGATCAGCCACTCCAGGCTCGGCGCCAGGGCGCAGGCGGCCGAGGCGAGGGTGAAGATACTCACCCCCACCAGCAGCGGCAGGCGCCGGCCATAGCGGTCGGCCACCGGGCCGTAGAGCAACTGGCCGATGGACAGGCCGGCGAAGTAGGCGGCCAGGCTCAGCTGGACGTGCTCGACGTCGGTGGCGAAGGCCTTGGCCAGGGTCGGGAAGCTCGGCAGGTAGAAGTCGATGGCCAGTGGCCCGAAGGCGCTCAGGGCTCCCAGTATCAGCAGGATGCGCAGGTTCATGGATCGCTCGGCACGGGGCGCGTCGGCGGCAGGCAAGGCACTTTCCTGCGCGGCTCCCGGCAAGCGGGACGACGACGCCTATCATTGAATCGTCTGTGAGGGCGGGCGGCTCCAGGCCTGAAGGCCGGTACTGGCGGGAAGATGCTACGGACAGCCGGGGAGTCGCCGAAAAAGCAGCGCGCAGCATAACACCGAAGACACCCGCCGATCATGGCCGGAGACCGTGGATCCGCGGAATCCACGGCTCATGAATGAGCAGCATTAGACAAAGGTGGTGTCGAAATACTTCGAGTCGGCCCGAGCGCGGCTAAAATCGGTACACTCCCCGCCCCGTTGCCGAGACCCATTCGACTACCCAGCACAGCATGCGACGCACAAAGGAAGATTCTGAAAAAACCCGTACGGCCATCCTCCTGGCCGCCGAGGAACTGTTCCTGGAAAAAGGCGTGTCCCATACCAGCCTGGAACAGATCGCCAGGGCCGCCGGGGTGACCCGTGGCGCCGTCTACTGGCACTTCCAGAACAAGGCCCACCTGTTCAACGAGATGCTCAACTAGGTACGCCTGCCGCCGGAGCAACTCACCGAGCGCCTGTCCGGCTGCGATGGCAGCGACCCGCTGCGCTCGCTCTACGACCTCTGCCTGGAGGCCGTGCAATCGCTGCTGACGCAGGAGAAGAAGCGCCGCATCCTGACCATCCTGATGCAACGTTGCGAATTCACCGAGGAACTGCGCGAGGCGCAGGAACGCAACAACGCCTTCGTGCAGATGTTCATCGAACTCTGCGAGCAGTTGTTCGCCCGCGACGAATGCCGCGTGCGGCTGCATCCGGGCATGACCCCAAGGATCGCCTCGCGCGCCTTGCACGCGCTGATCCTGGGCCTGTTCAACGACTGGTTGCGCGACCCGCGCCTGTTCGATCCGGATACGGACGCGGAACACCTGCTGGAGCCGATGTTCCGTGGCCTGGTGCGCGACTGGGGTCAGGCCAGCTCGGCGCCGTAGCCCTCCTCGCGGATCGCCTCGAGTACCTGGGCGCTGTCGAGCCGGCTGGCGACCCGGACTTCGCCGGCGCCAAGATCCACTTGGACGTCCGCCGCTGAATCCTTCGCCTGCACCGCATGGGTGATCGCCCGTACGCAGTGGCCGCAGGTCATGCCCTGAACCTTGAAGACTTGCATGGTATTGCCTCCTGTTGGTCATCGATGGGGCGATTTTCGACCTTGACATGGTGTCAAGGTCAATCCTCGAAATATCCGGTAACCGACAAAGCGTCAAGAACGGGTAAAGGCGGGGTAAAGAGGCTTAAACCCTACAAAGCACATGGTTAACATGTTCACCTTGTTCTTCACGAGGTAGAACCATGTCCATCCGCCGCTATTCCCCGTCACAGATCGCCCTGCACTGGCTCAGCGCCGTCGCGGTCCTGCTGATCATCGCCCTGCCCTACGGCGCCGACTTCTTCGCCGGCCTGCTCGGCGGCAAGGGCAACGTCTTCACCCTGCACAAGTCGCTGGGCGTGGCGGTACTCCTGCTGACCCTGACACGCCTGGCGCTGCGCCGCGTCCAGGGTGTCCCGGATACCCTGGAGGGGAACCCGGACTGGCAGCGCGCGGCCGCCAAGGCCGGGCATTTCCTGCTGTACGCGGTGCTGATCGTCATGCCGCTCTCCGGCATGCTCGCCGGCAAGCGTCCGCTGGACCTGTTCTGGCTGGTGCAGATCGGCCCGTTCGACCTGCCGGAAGCCTTCAAGGCGTTCGCCGGCGGCACCCACGTCACCGTCCAGTACCTGCTTTTCGCGCTGATCCTCGGCCACGCCGCCGCGGCCATCTGGCACCACCGCGTGCAGAAGGACGACGTACTGCGCGCCATGCTGCCGCAACGCGGCGCCTGATCCCAGCGACGGACGGGCACGCGGATGCCCGTCCCGACTTGTCCCGGACCCCGGCTTCGGCCAAGCTTTTCCCTACGCCCCCCGCCGCCGAGGCCCGCCATGTTCCCCATCCTTCGCCCGCTGCTCCATACCGCCGCCCTGGCCTGCGCCCTCCCGGCGCTCGCCGCGGACCCGCAACCGGCCAGCGGCGGCTGGGCGCAACCCGACCCGGCGCCGATCGGCTATGCGGTGCTGAACGTTTCCCGCGAGCGGGTCGAGTCCGGCACTGCCTGCGATGTCGGCCTGTACGTCCACGACGAACTGGTCGGCAACCTGCAACCGGGCGCCAGCCTGGCCCTGAACCTGCAACCCGGCGCGGTGGACGTGCGTCTTGCGCCGAACGGTCCTGGCGACGCCTGCCGGAACGGCATGACCATCCTCGCCGGACAGACCCTGACCCTGCGCGCCGGGGAGATCCGCAACCTGCGCATTGCCCTTGGTGCGGGCGGGCTCTACCTGGCGCCGGTGGCGGATGGGTACTGAGGGGTAGCGACTTGCGGTGGGGCATTCGCCATGACTCAGGGCACGAAGGTGGCGTTTCGGCACCGGGTGCACGGGGACTGCCTGGCGGGCCGTGAATGCGTGCACTGGCCCCCAGCTCCCGTCGCTGCCTGCACGGCACTAAGGGGGGAAGCTGTTGCTTAGCGCTTGAGCGGGCGTCGTGGTTGCCTTGGCCTCTTGTTTCGCCTTTCCAGGCGAGTTCCTTCTGCAAGCATCCAAAAGACTCGCCCTGCCACTCGGAGGGCATACCAGGAGCCCGATCCGTAGGGCGAATAACCGCTTGCGGTTATCCGCCGGCTCTCCGGGGCATCGGCGGATACCGCCTGTGGCGGTATTCGCCCTACGGGACTATATCGCTCGCGATTTCTTAGCTACACGGCAGTGAGGGGAGGCGCTGTTGCTTAGCGCTTGAGCGGGCGTCATGTTTGGTGGTCAAGCTGTTCTTTGTGCCTGCCTTGGTCTCTTGTTTCGCCTTCCCAGGCGAGTTCCTTTTGCAAGCGTCCAAAAGGAACCAAAAGACTCGCCCCGGCATCCGGCCCCAGCCGCTTCTCGGCTGGGGTGCCCTCGCTGCATCGTTGCTCCCGGCGGCACGCCGCCACGGTCCTTCGTGGACCGAGGCGGCTCTCGCGGCATCCTGCCACTCGTCCCCCTCCGCAACGATTCCGCTCGGCCTCCTGACGGGGCGGGTTTGCCGCCCCACCACTTGGAGGGCAAGCCTCACTTCGTGGATGCCAGGAACCCGATCCGTAGGGCGGATAACCGCTCGCGGTTATCCGCCGCTTATCCAGGGATCGGCGGATACCGCCTATGGCGGCATTCGCCCTACGGGACTACACGGCAATGAACGGCGCAGGCTGGCCGTTCTGCTCTTTCTTGAGTTTCTTAGCTGCCTATACGGCAGTGAACGTTCTTCATATCGATGCCCAGGCGGCCCATAATTTCTTAGCTGCCTATACGGCAGTGAACGAGGCCCGCGCCGCCCTGGCGCAACCCTCCCCTTTCTTAGCTGCCTATACGGCAGTGAACGAGAGGCGAGTTGTTCGCCGTGAAATTCCCGCTTTCTTAGCTGCCTATACGGCAGTGAACGACTGTGTCCGACAGAACCGAAAAACCATCATTTTCTTAGCTGCCTATACGGCAGTGAACGGCGACCTCGATTTGCAGCGCGGCGGTACGATTTTCTTAGCTGCCTATACGGCAGTGAACACCTCTGGGGCGATGCGTACATCCGCGACAAGTTTCTTAGCTGCCTATACGGCAGTGAACCAGGGTAGTGTCGCCGTCCTCGATCTCGTCGCTTTCTTAGCTGCCTATACGGCAGTGAACCAGCGCGACCAGGCAGGCGACCAGGGCGAGTATTTCTTAGCTGCCTATACGGCAGTGAACCGCGACTTCCAGCGCAACCTGCGGCCGATCCTTTTCTTAGCTGCCTATACGGCAGTGAACTTCCTTGGCGGCCCGAATCCACAGGCTCTGGTTTTCTTAGCTGCCTATACGGCAGTGAACTGTAAGCGTCCAGCCCGCCCACCTTTTGCTCG
>NZ_KV813510.1:0-327 GCF_001813645.1 Pseudomonas sp. HMSC063H08 | reverse complement strand
CGGCATCTTGATCGCGATCCCCGAGCCGCTTCCCGGTGCGCCGCCTGCATTGATCCGTGCCAGCGGGCCGCTGATGGCGATGCCGCTTGCGTCAAGCCGGATGAAGCTGCCGCCGGCCTTCACCGTCAGTTCGCTGTCAGCCTCGATCACCATCTTCTGCCCGGCCTTCAGGTGGATCTCGCGCCCGGCCCTGGCCAGGTAGGCACGACCGAGCTTCACGTGCTGGCTGTCGCCGACCGTCAGGTGGTCATCGGCCTTCAGCTCGACCTTGCGCTCTCCGTGCACGGTGTGATGCTCCTCGGCCTTGAACTCGCTGTAGCTGTTCGC
>NZ_KV813509.1:0-1855 GCF_001813645.1 Pseudomonas sp. HMSC063H08 | reverse complement strand
GCTGTGGTGATAACCCTGGCTTCGCATAATGTGCAGACGTTACGTTAGGCGCAGCCCGACCGAGGGGAGAGTCACCAGTCCGGAAAATGCGCCTAGCTCCGGACTGGTGATTTACACGTAACGTCCGTTATGCGATGCCGCTTTGGTACCGTTGAAGGATCCTGCAGGACGACCTGGTCGAAAATATTGGTACCATTTCTCGGTGGCGGTGGTACCATTTGCGTCGTGCTCGAGCACGTCCAGGGCGAAAATACGGTACCAAAAGGAGCCGCCATGCTTGTCAAACTCCCCGATGAATCCCCCGACTTCGTAGAGAAACTCAAGGAACAGACCGGTGCGACCACGGCTGCCGGTGCCTATCGGTTCGCCGCTGAGCGGTACGGGTCGCTGACCTATCAGCTCAAGCAGGCCATGGACGAACTGGCGAGGTTGCAGACCCGGTGCAACGTCCAGCAGCAGATCATCGACAATGCCCGCGCCTCTGCATCTTCGCTGCTTGACCACGTCGCCCAGGGCGATCTTCTCCAGGGCTGAACGCCCATCCGAACTTTCCCTAGTCAGGTGCCGCGCTCCCGGCTCGTCGGATCAGCTTCTCCGATCCGGCGAACGGAAGCACGGGCGAAGCGAACACTTGACGTAACTCCCCCTGAAACAGCCTCAGCTCGGGAGGGAGGGACAGCTCTTCCGTCCCTGCCGCCTGAGCCCTCGGCGGCAAGAGCGGGTTGTAGGGCGGCGCCCTACGATCTTGTTTGCCGTCCAGGGTGCAACCCTGGCCGTCGGAGACATTGCTCTTGGGGCTCGGAACTGGCCCCGGAGGGGTGGGGGTGCTGTAACACCCCCAATTTGGTATCGACTTCGACCCTCTGCGGGGTGTCTCTAGCCGAGTAGCTCTTGCTCGTAGCTCATCAGGATTCCGCGTACTGCTAGCTTCACCTGCCGCTTCATGTCGTCCGGCAAGTGGTCGAAGCGCAGGAATATTGCCCGCAGCTCTTCGGAAAGCTGACGCTCGCTTTCGTGTGCGTTCGCAGGGTTCCAAGGTTCCTGAGTATGCCAGCGCCCTGGAGACGATGCGCCACTCCGGGCATGAGGTTCACGCGATCACGCAAAGCCCGATGTTGATCGATGCACATATGCGCGAACTCTGTAACTGCCATATCCATTATCACCGGGGCAACGGTGGTAAGGTCGTCAAGCGCTGGGAGTTCCAGAAAGTTCAGACGGACGTGAATAAGAAGTATGACTTCGCGGATGGTGAAGCGACTCGGATCACTATCGATAAGACGTACTTCGGTTGTTATAAGTCCGTTGCGGATGGGGCTGAGCATCACTTCAAGTTCAAACCGCCTCGGGCGTTGTTCGTGCTTGTTGGTGCGGCCCTGGTTGTCGGTTATCTCGGTTATGGCGTCTATGAGCGTCGTATGGCGACGCATGATCCTGCCGAAGCCGTTCCCTCGGCTTCTTCGTCGAGCGTTGCGCCTGCGGCCTCTGTGGGCGTTCCTGATGTCGATCATGTGCGTCATGTGACTGCCGGTGAGTATCTGGCGATGCGCAAGCCTCGGGTGCCTGATGTGCCCAGCTCGGCGCCGATCTATGACGAATTGACGCGGCCGGTGGCGTATCCGAAGCCGTTCTGTTTGTCGTCACGTGATGAGTTCCTAGTGCAGAAGAATCGCAAGCGCATGGTGACCGGGTATCGTGATGGCCGGTTGTACGGATGCCGCTGCAACAGCCAGCAAGGCACGCGCCTGGATATCTCGTTCGAGGCCTGTATGGCGTACGTCGAGCAAGGTGCGTTCGATCCGGCAATTCCTGACCGCGTACCTGCGGCTGTCGGCGTGGCCGGGCCGGGCGAGGC
>NZ_KV813508.1:0-3111 GCF_001813645.1 Pseudomonas sp. HMSC063H08 | reverse complement strand
ACCTGGCCGCCACGGTTGTCGAGATCGCCACGGGTCTTGACCACGGCGCGGTCCCGGCTCTGCAACAGGCCGTCCTGGCGGTTGTCCAGGCTGCTCGCCTCGACCCGCAGTTCGCCCTCGGCGAGCAGCTTGCCGCCACGGTTGTCCAGGTGCCCGCCGTCGACCCGGACGGTCGCCCCCTTCAGGCTGCCGCCCTGGTTGTCCAGCGCCTGGCTCGCCTTCGCTTCCAGCGCGCGGCTGGCCACCAGGCTGCCGGCGTTGCGCAGGGTGCCGCTGCGCAGCTCGAGGTCGCCGCGCGCGTTGCGCCGCTCGTCTGGCTCGACGCCGGCTTCGATCACCCCGGCGTTGTCGGTATGCGCCGCCTCCAGCGCGATGCGTTCGCGCGCCGCCAGGCTCTGCCGGTTGACCAGTTCCTCCGCGCTGCGGATCTCGGCGCTGCCGCCGGCGTAGGTCTTGCCGTTCAGCTCCACGGCCTGGGCCGCGATCTTCAGGTCGCCCTGGCTGGAGGCCTGGGCCAGGCTCAGCTTGCCGCTGGCGTCGATGCGGATGTCGCCGCCGCTGGCGGCCATGTCGCCGGCCAGCTTCACCCCCACGCCCTGCTCGGTGCCGACCAGGCGGATCGCCCCGGCGTACATCCCGCCCAGCGCCGAGCTGTCGATCGCCAGCTGTGGCTTCTCGCTGCCATCGGCGGCGCGCGGCGTGGCCTGCAGGCTGTCGGCCTGGACGTCGTTGCGGCCGGTGACGATGTTGAGGTTCTTCGCGTAGAGCTTGGCGTTGAGCTTGGCGCTGCGGGTGATCAGGTCGAACTGTTCGAGGTTGCCGACGTTCAGTTCGGCGCCTTCGACGACGATGTCGCCGCCGTCCACCTGGAAGCGCTCCAGGCGCTGGCCGTCCATGATCGGCTTGCCGGTGGTGAGGGTCGCGCGCGGCGTGTTGATGAAGCCGCAGCCCTGGCAGGTGATGCCGTGCGGGTTGGCGACGATCACCCGCGCCGACTGCCCGGCCACCTCGGTGTAGCCGGCCAGGGTGCTGCGGTTGCCGCCAGTGACCTGGTTGAGGATCACCTGCGCCGCCTGGCCCTTGAGGTTGGGGTTGCCGAGGATGATCCCGCCGAGCTGGGTACCCTGGGTCTTGCCGGTAGCGTTGTTGAGGATCAGCCCGTTGGCGCCGACGTTGTAGTCGCGGAAATGGTTGTTCGACAGCCCGGCGCCGTTGGGCGTGGCGATATTGACGATGGGCACGCCGTTGCCCGCCTGGCCCAGGCCGGTGTTGCCGCCGGCGGCCTTGTCCAGCGCCAGCCCCGCCGCCGCGGCGACGATCGGGTTGAGGAACAGGATGCCGGCCAGGGACAGGGCGATGCACTGGTTCAGCGGGCTGCGGATGTCCATATCGTTACTCCTTGGCGGGTAGGGGCCCGGCGAGGTTAAGCAAGGTTTTCCAAGGAAAGGGCCTCGATGCAGGTAGGCGCTTTCCTAAAGCGTTCAGGAGGTCGCCGCGTCTTCAGAAGAACGCGTCGACCCGGAAATAGATCGGGTGCTCGCGCCGCTCGATGGCGCTGGGCCGCTCCAGCGAGCGGGCGAAGCCGACGCTGGCGGCGAAATAGCGGCCGCGGGCATCCAGTTCGATGGCGTTGCCGCTCATGCGCCCGCTGGCGCCGTCGTTGTAGCGGTCGTGGCGGATCACGCCGACGTCGTAGGCGAAGGCCACGCCGTATTCCTGCAGCCAGGGCCGCAGCGGCGCCCATTCCACCGCACGCCGCCAGCGCAACTGGTTGCGCCAGTAGCCGCCGCTGTCGCCGGTCAGGGTCTGGTCCTTGAAGCCGCGCACCGAGCTGTTGCCGCCGAGGCTGATGCGCTGCGGGCTGAACAGCACGTCCTCGCTCCTTTGCCCGGTGGCCAGGCTGTCGAAGCTGAAGCGCTCGCCCCATAGCTGGAACGGCTGCAGGTAGCTGAGGGTCAGGCTGTACTTGTCGTAGCGCGCATTCGGATCGCCCGCGTGCGGGTGGCCGCGACCCTGCGCGCCAAGGGCGCCGATGCCCTGCTGCCAGCCGAGGTCGAGGTTGACGAAGCCACTGCCGATCCGCCGGCCATGGTTGAAGCCGAGCTGGGTCTCGGTGATCCGCGTGCTCTGGTCTTCCAGGCGGGTGTCTTCGACATAGTTGTTGGTGCGCTGGTGGCTGAGCCCCAGGCTCATGGCGGTCTTGCTCACACCGTCGCGGTGCAGCACGCGTTCGGCGCGGAACTGATGGCTGCGGCTGTCGCCATCGAGCTTGAAGGGGAAGCCGCTGGCCTCGTTGCGCGTGCGGTAGTCGCTCTGGCTGTAGCCGTAGGTGAAGGTCCACCAGCCCCAGGGCAGGCTGTAGAACAGGCTCTGGCTGTCGGAATGGCGCCAGCGGTCGGTCACCGCGTCGCGGTTGGCGCGCAGGTTGAGCTGGTCGGCCAGGCCCAGCGGGCTGTCCCAGTCCAGGCCCAGGCCCATCTGCTGCTCGCCGGTGCTGACGTCGCCGTCGTTGTTGCGCGTGGCGGAGACCCGCCAGGGCTTGTCGCGCTCACCCTTGAGACGCACCCGGCTGCCCCCGACCTCGCTGCCGGGCACCAGCTCCAGTTGCGCCTGGCGCGACGGCAGGCGGCTCAACTGGTCGACCAGTTGCTCCAGTTCGCGCAGGTCGAGCAGCTCGCCGGTCCTGCCCGGAAAGCTCATCGCCAGTTCGCGCGGGCTGGCCAGCGCGGAGCTGTCCAGGCCCTCCAGGCGGCCTTCGACGACGATGATGCGCAGGGTCCCGGAGGCCAGGTCCTGCTGTGGCAGGTAGGCGCGGGTGGTGACGTAGCCGCGATCCAGGGAATGGTCGGTGACGGCCTTGAGCAACGCATTGAGCTGGCCGACGCCCAGGCAGCGCCCCTGGTAGGGCGCCAGCAGTTGGCGACGCGCGCTTTCGCCGAGGTGCCCGGCGCCTTCCAGCTCGATGCGGCGGATCTCGAAGCAGCGCTCGTCGTCGCCGGAGGCATCCGCAGCGGCGGGCGCTCCCTTGCCGGGCAGTTGCTGGAGTTCCTCCAGGCGCTTGCGCTGTTCGTCCAGCAGGCGCTGCTGGCGGTCGCGGATCAGGTCGCGGTC
>NZ_KV813507.1:0-344 GCF_001813645.1 Pseudomonas sp. HMSC063H08 | reverse complement strand
ACGACCATCCGCACGCGCCGCTGTTGTCCTCGCCAGGGCAGCTTGCTGACGGCGGTGTCGACGAACAGTCCGCCCGGCTTCGAAATACCCTCCAGGTGATGCTTCATGAGCGCCAGGTACATCTCGCTGAAGGCCGATCCTCGCGCTCGAGGATGGACGTACTGCCTCAACTGCTCCTGGAAATTGTCCCAGCTGATCTCGTCCTGGGCGTAGAACTGGACGATCCAGGGCGAGGTTTCGTGCTCGTCGAAGGAGTTCTGCAGGGCTTCTTTCAATGCGTCCCGGGCGTTCTGCATCCAATTGGGATCGCGGCCCTCGGTGCCCAAGGGCACCAGCTCGAAGAA
>NZ_KV813506.1:0-2536 GCF_001813645.1 Pseudomonas sp. HMSC063H08 | reverse complement strand
TTCTGCCGCAGCTCCTTCAGCCGTGCGACGGTCTTTTCCTTGCCCGAAAGGATCTGGTAGTGGGGTTTGAAATCCTGGCCTACGCCGACGGTGAGCATCTGCGGATCCTGGCCGTGAACGGGTAGGTCTCTGATATGACCGGCAGTCGCTTCGACCTGCCAGGTCACGTCGGGACGAATGGAGGGGAGAAGGGACCGCAGCTTTTTCAGCTTGCCCGGGGCTTCAATGATTACGAGGTGCATCGGCGGAATCTCTCGGAACAGTCGGTCGAACTGTCGCGGTCAGAGAGCGGGCCAACAATGAGAAATGAACGGTGCGTTGTTGCAGTTTTCGGGAGGTGCTGTAGAGCGGGATCGATCAGAAGTCGAGCTGTTGTTGCTGCTCCTGGGCAAACCCTTTCAACCAGGACGCCCGCATCGCAGGATGACTGTAAGGGCAGTCGAACACCCGTAGCCCTTTCCGCGCGGCCTCAGCGCCAAGAGCCCGTACAGTCCGGTGGGGATCGTTGTAATGTCGCCTGTCCAGCTTGTCGGTATGGGTCGCTTTCTTTGACACACTGCACCTCGTACTGGTCGAGATTTCCGAATCGGAAGTTCTTGCCACCAGAGACTTCGCGAACGGGCGGCCAAAATTAAGGATGCTGGTTTAACAGCATTTTGCCGGCAAAGCTGTTCATTGCGGTTGCTCCAGTCGCTGGCATGCTTGTCGAGGCTGCGGGCGGCGAAGAATGGTTCTAGCCACCTGCAACTTCACGAGTGGGCGCGGAAAATTAAGACCGGCGTTTCACCGTCGCTTCGGCAATGCCCTGAGCCATTCGGATGAAGGCCGCGCGATCTTCTTCCTCCATAAGCGCCATGCACTCCAGAACTGAAATCTCGCCGGCGCTGAGGGGCTGCCTGGTCAACGGCTCATCGCGATCCCGAAATGGGCAATGTGAACCTGCTTGGTCATCTTTCCTGTTCATGGTGGATTTCCTGTCGGGCGAGTCTTTGTAGAGGCTGCGGGCGGCGACGAGTAGTGCTTGCCACCCGCAGCTTCACGAATGGGCGGCCAAAAATTAAGCCGCCAGCTACATGGGGATGTCGTCGTCGAAGGCGCTGCCGTAGTCCTGCTGCGATTGCGCATCCTGCTGAGCAGGTTGCTGCGGCACCTGCCGAGACTGCTGATGTTGTGTCGACTGGCCGTTGGTAGACGGCAACAGGGTGACCTCGGCCAGGCGATGAGGAAGGATGGAAATGCGCGAGGCTTCGACCTTCAGGGCCTGGACTTCTTCGCCTGATTCTTTGTCGGGCCAGCGGTCCATGATCGCCCTGCCTTCAACCTTGACGCGCATACCTTTCGCGAACAGTTCGGCGAAACGTTGGGCATCCTGATGCCACCACTCGACGCTGCACCAGAAGCCACCGCGATCCTTGTAGCCACCTTGGCCATCGGGAATCGAGTTGTCGAACATCACGTTGAGACGCAGCAACTGCCGCGGGGGATTGTTGCCGTTGGGGAAGCTGCGGTGCTCCGGCGCCGAGCCGATGTTGCCTTCCCAGAAGACGGGGGTAGCCATGATGAATCTCCAGTCAGTTGAGTAGGGGGTTAGTGGGTGGAGCGTGGTTTGAAGGGGGAGCGAGTGGCGCGGCTGGCCACGTACCCGAGCAGTTCACGGGTTTGCCGAGACGTTGCAGCCAAGGTGTTGGCCATGTGCTCCTTGAACACTTCGCTGGCCAGCTTTTCGACGCCACTGTCGTAGAGGGAATTGAACAGCAGCTCCGCGTCATGAGCGGAGCGCAGCAAGCCGTAGAGCAGGTCCTTGGCGATGGAGGAGCCGGCCACGCTGGGCAAGGACTTGGCGGCCACACCTTCACCGATGATCTGGCCCTGGAGGAAGTTCAGGGCCTGCTTGATCTGCTCGGGAGTGGCCGCGTCCAAGGACTCGACGGCCAGGTAGTTGCATACGACCTGTTCTGTCCTGGGGCGAGCCGGCTCGCCGAGGGTGTGGTCGCGCATCAGGTCGAGCGTCTTGATGGCGAACTGGAGCAGGTGGTTGTGACTGAGGATCTCGGGTTGCTCGATGAGCGCCTGTTCCATCTTGTTGAAGGCGTTGATGTAGGCCTCCTTCCACCGGGCGGCTTCCTTGCCGGTGAATCCCATGCAGAGGAAGGTGAAGCCGTCTCGGGTCATGCGGAAGTACGGCTCCGGTTTGTTGTTGGAGCCAGGGCGGGTACACGGCGCAAAATTGCGCTGTGTAAACTCAGGTGAGCATTCCAGGTTCGCAATGCTCTTGAGTACATCCTTGTGCTGCTTCCGAAAATGCTTGGCGACGTCGAGACTGGTCGTGGTGGGCTTGCCGCCGGTGATCTCGACGCTGACCTCGGTGGAGGGCTGGGTGGTCGAGTGGGATACGGCCTTACCGCTTGGGTTGCTGACGTTACTCATGCTGTTTCTCCGTTGGTGATCGCTTCGAAGGTGTAGAGCGGTACAGCTACATGCCCACGGAACCGGGGCGGGTCTGACTCTGCTGCAGTCGGCCCATGAACTCGGCCTC
>NZ_KV813505.1:0-281 GCF_001813645.1 Pseudomonas sp. HMSC063H08 | reverse complement strand
AAGTGCTGGCCATCCTCTGGTCGCACGCCGAATCCTACGGGCAGGTCGGTGTCGCCGGCCTCGGGAACGTGGGTTAGGTTCTCGAGCCGTTTCTGTACCTGGTCCAGGATCGTCTGGCTACGGTTCTCCTGCTGTTGCTGCAGCTCCTGGGCGGTGTTGTTGAGCTTCTGCTCGATGTTCTGATCGATGCTGCGCAGGCGGCCCTGCAGGTTCTCATTGGCAGCTTTGAGCGAGTCATTCTCCTGGATGACCTTGCTGATCTGGTCCTTGAGCTGCCGGCT
>NZ_KV813504.1:0-1452 GCF_001813645.1 Pseudomonas sp. HMSC063H08 | reverse complement strand
TTCGGCGTGCGACCAGAGGATGGCCAGCACTTTCAGGGAGCGGGCTCGTCTTCATCGGATATCGTCTGGATCGAGCCCCAGGACGCCCGCGCGGTCGATGCCAATGGCCAGCCGCTGGCCGCCGGCTCCACCACCCAACCGAGCGGATTCAGCTTCCCGACCTCCTTCGGCAATGCGGTCGATCGCGGCCAGAACGCGCTGGAGCGGATCGATGACGGGCTGCACCCCGTCGGCCAACAGCGATCCGACCTCGAGAACCGCAAGCTCGTCCGCAAGACCTACACGCTGCCGCAGAACTCGACGCTCATGGGATCGGTGGCCATGTCCGCGCTGATCGGTCGTGTGCCGGTCGACGGGACGGTCAATGATCCTTACCCGTTCAAAATCCTCATCGGCCCGGACAACCTCACCGCCAACGGCATCGAGCTGCCGGACGTGGCCGGCGCGGTAGCCAGCGGGACCGCCTCGGGCGACTGGACACTCTCCTGCGTGCGTGGGCAGATCCGCAGCCTCACGTTCGTGTTCAACGACGGGACCGTGCGCACCTTCCCGGCGCCGGCCGAGGAGGTGAATGACAACCAGAGCAACAACAACCAGACCGCCAGCGCCGACCAGAAAACCATCCAGGGCGGCCTCGGCTGGATCAGCGACCCCTACGGCATCCCCTGCATCGCCGGTGATCGCCGATCCAATGCCAAGGAGTACCTGGGCAATCAGAGCCTACTCACGGCTGCCGGGGCCGGCATCGCCAAGCTCCTGGACGCCGACGAGAACAACACCAGTACCGTCTTCAGCGGCAACGGCACCAGCTTCGGGACGACCGGAACCAACAGCAACTCGGCCCTCAACAGCATCCTCTCCGGCGGCGTCGGCGATATCCGGCAGTGGATGAACAAGTTGTACGGGGAGGCCTTCGCCGCCGTCTACGTGCAGCCAGGTGCGCGGGTCGCCGTGCATCTCGATCAGCAACTGGCGATCGACTATGAACTCAAGGGCCGCAAGGTCGATTACAGCTCTGGAGCCGCTCATGCAACAGCAGACTTGGACTAACCCCCTTCTTCGTCTCTGCGCCGGCCTGGCCTGCGCGCTGACCCTGGCAGCGTGCTCCACCAGCAAGGAGGAGATGCTGCCCCACGGCGAGGCCAACATGCTCGACGTCTGGGAGCGAGGTGCGACCAGCTCGATAGGCAACAGCCGTGGCCAGCTGCTCCTCGATGCCAGGCAAACGCTGCGGCGCCCAATCGATCCGCAGCAGGCTGCCTCCGCGAATGACCAGGCCGACTACACCCGCACGGCCAGCAACGAGATCCACAGCCAGTTCAAACGACTGCCCAATCCCGACCTGGTCATGTATGTGTTCCCGCACTTGGCCGGCAGCGATCCCGCCCCGGTCCCGGGCTACACCACCGTGTTCCCCTTCTACCAGCGAGTCCAGTACGCCATGCCGGGCGA
>NZ_KV813503.1:0-1346 GCF_001813645.1 Pseudomonas sp. HMSC063H08 | reverse complement strand
CCGCCCCCGTTGCCGGCCGACTGAGCGAAGATTGCGTACAAGCGCTGCAGAATGCTTTGGTGCCGCCTTGATCCCCGCACACCCCGCCAGGCAAGCCTGGCAATGCGCCGACTCGCTATGCATTAAAAACTATCAGTTATAGTAGTTTTCAAATTCTTTGCTGTGAGGTATCGATATCTACTTTTTCTTTGGCCGGGGTAGGACTGTATGACTGTGAGGCTGGTTGGTACCGCTGTAGGGTGCATTAATTACAAAGGTCAATTTGCTGCTTTAATCTATAATCTCAAGTTTAGCGATGGCAGCTCTCTTTCGGTGAGTATGGGTGAGATGGTATGTGCACAGTTGGCTTCGTTGTTTCAAGGTTACTTAGTCGAAGTAGGAGGGGTTAGCGAGTCACCGGAGGCGGAGAGAGAGTTTAAAAGGAATGAGGGGGTGATGCCTCGTTCTATGTTAGAGAATCCAAGTCTTGATACCGTCGTTAGCCATGTTGTTAGTAGGATGTTAGATGGAGGGTTGGTCCTTAGTTTGATATTTAAGAATACTGGGGATCTTAAAACTGTAGTTATTCGTAGAGAGGATGTTCCCAGCTTTATTGGCTACACGTTTAATGCGCTTCAGGGGGTAGGGGTTCTTGAAAGGGTTATGAGGGAATCCGCGGAGATTATGACTAAACCCTCGATTATGGTGTATGATTGTAAGTTCAACTCTGGTGATATCGATTATAATGATCGGCGCGGGTACAATATTGATGAATATAGACTGCTGCCTTATCTCTATGGGGTGGTCATTGTAGATAACTCAGGTGCTGGCAGAAAAGTTGTTGCTGGATTCTTTCTTAAGTCGGCCTTGACTAGTAATGATCCTAAGCTCAGGGAGCACTTGGCTGACGCGGCCAAGCAGATTGTTGGAAGTGACTATTTTGTAAGTAAGGAACTTTCGTTATTGCACACAAATGTTTTTGTGTCTGACGGTGAGCCATTGAGTATAGAGGAAATGCAAAATTTTCTCGCTAAGCTGTATCTTGAGCACTCTGTCGGTGGAGTCGCATAGATAACTCTTGAGTAGTTATAGTTGAGGGACGAGTTTGACAGTGAGTTAATCTCCACTATGGATCAACCAGTCTATCGCCGACAGCAAGGTGGTTTCGTCGGCCATGCCCTCCAGCTTCACGCTTCGTTTCGTCTGGTTGTCTTGGATAATCAGGCTAGGGGTCGCTGTAATGCCCTTCGACCGTGCAATGTCGATGTCCGACTTGATGGATGAGTCAACCAGCTCGTTGTCTTTTGCACATTTCTCCAGTCGAGACTGGTCCAATTCAGGAAAGTCCAATGTGCCGCCAGGCAGCC
>NZ_KV813502.1:0-278 GCF_001813645.1 Pseudomonas sp. HMSC063H08 | reverse complement strand
TTGTAGTCCACCTCGCCGTCCTTGGGCCAACGCTGTACCTGCTGGAAGATGTAGAGGCCGAATGCATAGACACTCTCCGGCGGAATGTCCCACCACAACCGGGTGCTCCCTGAACGCAAGTCGGGCGGAATGTGGATCCAGAGGTCCTTGCGGGCTTCCCAGACGCAGTAGGCCAGCACCACGATGACCATGCACAAGAAGCCGGTGATGAACCGGAACGTGTTGATGTGAGCCTGCTGTTGCGCGGTGTGTTTTCTGAAACTCATGGGGACTCCGTG
>NZ_KV813501.1:0-499 GCF_001813645.1 Pseudomonas sp. HMSC063H08 | reverse complement strand
TCAGGCGCGCCGCGGTTTTCCGGCGATGTGCGCAACAATTTGCACAGTTTTTTTGACGTAGCATCCGCGCGATCACGCACTTCGGATCGAGCACGGCGAACAGGGACGCCAGCCGTGCAGGTTTTTCGAGAAACAGGGGACAGCGGATGTTCAACCCGGCCAACCAGACCCACTTCAGCCTCAGCCTCGACGGCCTCCGTCACGACCTGCAGGTTCTCGAATTCAGCGGCCACGAAGGCATCAGCCGGCCCTACCGCTTCGAACTCGAACTGGTCAGCGAGCGCGCCGGCCTCGACCTCGAAGCGCTCATGCACCGACCCGCCTTCCTCGCCTTCACCCCGCAGGGCCAGGGCGTCCACGGGCTGGTCTACGGCGCCGCCCAGGCCGACGCGGGCAAGCGCCTGACCCGCTATCGCCTCACCCTCGTGCCGCAACTGGCCTACCTCGCGCAGCGCAGCAACCAGCGGATCTTCCAGCACCTCACGGTGCCGCAGATCGT
>NZ_KV813500.1:0-1351 GCF_001813645.1 Pseudomonas sp. HMSC063H08 | reverse complement strand
GGAACGATCCATGCGTCAAAGGGACCTGAAATTCACCTTCGTCGTCGGCGAAGGGAAACTCGCGTTCGATGTCGTCGAGTTCGAACTGGAAGAAGCGCTCTGCGAGCCTTTCCGCCTGAACCTGAAGCTGGCCAGCGACAAGAACGCCATCGATTTCAAGCAGGTACTCGACCAGCCGGGCACCTTCACCCTCTGGCAGGACGGCCGTCCGGCCCGCTACGTCCATGGCATCGTCAGCCACTTCACCCAGGGCAGCTCGGGTTTTCGCCGGACCCGCTACGAACTGCTGCTGGAACCGCAGTTGGCGCGCCTGGAGCTGTGCTGCAACTGGCGGATATTCCAGGAGAAGAGTGTTCCGGAGATTCTCCAGGCGCTGCTCAAGGAACACCGGGTGCTCGACTACGAACAGCGCATCTACCATGAGCACCTGCCGCGCGAATACTGCGTGCAGGCCGGCGACAGCGATCACTACCTGCACGACCGGCTAGCCTTCGAGGAAGGCCTGGTCTACTACTTCCGCTTCGACGAACACCGCCACACCCTGGTCTGCAGCGACCGGCTCTACGTCCAGGAGCGTATCGCCGGCGGCCCGGTACTGTTCAGCGCCCAGCCGGAGGGCGACAACCCACAGCCGGTGCTTCATTCTTTCCGCTACAGCGAAAATGTTCGTACGGCTCGACAGACCCAGCGGGACTACAGCTTCAAGCGCCCGACCTACGACCAGGAGCATCATCTCGCTGGCGAGGCGCTCGAGCATCAGGGCTCGTCCTACGAGCGCTACGACTACCCCGGTCGCTACAAGCAGAGCGGCGCCGGCCGGCCTTTCAGCGAAAGCCGCCTCAGAGGGCACCGGCGCGATGCGCGGGTGGCATCGGTCAGCGGCGACGACCCGCGGCTGATCCCGGGCCACGCCTTTGCCCTGGAAGGTCATCCGCGTGCCGACTTCAACGCCTGGTGGCGGCCGGTACGGGTGGTCCATCGCGGCACCCAGTATGCCGGCCAGGAGGAAGAGTCCGCCGACGCCCCTCTGGGGGTGAGCTACGACCTGCGCGCCGAACTGGTGCCCGAGGACGTCGAATGGCGTCCCGCACCGCTGCCTCGGCCGCGTATCGATGGTCCGCAGATCGCGACGGTAGTCGGCCCGGCAGGGGAAGAGATCCATTGCGACGAGTGGGGACGGGTGAAAGTCCAGTTCCCCTGGGATCGCGAGGGACGTCACGATGAATTCAGTACCTGCTGGATACGGGTCGCGCAGAACTGGGCAGGTGCCGACTGGGGGCACATGGCGATCCCGCGGATTGGCCAGGAGGTGATCGTCGATTACCTGGACGGCGACTGCGACCAGCCGATC
>NZ_KV813499.1:0-451 GCF_001813645.1 Pseudomonas sp. HMSC063H08 | reverse complement strand
TTCTGCAGCGTGGAGACGCCCTGGGCGGTGAGGTAGCTAACGTCCAGCGGGCTGCGTGGCCCTGCCTGCGCGATGGTGGTCATATTGGTCATCCAGTCGGCCACCCCGGTCTTCACGAACAACCAATCATAGGCCAACAGGGCCAGCCAGGTGGCGGTTCGACCCGGCTCCTGCACGACGACACTGTGTAGCAGCCCCTGCGATAGCCAACTGAGTTCGTACTCGAACATGGCCTGAGCATGCTTCCAGCCCGCGTCAGGCCAGAAGAAATACAGGCAAACCCACTCTACGATGATTGCGCCGACCAGCGAACCGAACATCACGCCGAGAAATTGGAAGGGCGTACTGACGATGGTGCCGAGAAGGGTCTTCTGGCTCTCTTGTTGCTGCTCTGCTCGTTGAGTGACTTCAGCCATCAGGCGGCATCCTCACCGGCGCCGAGGTGACGGAA
>NZ_KV813498.1:0-248 GCF_001813645.1 Pseudomonas sp. HMSC063H08 | reverse complement strand
CTGAACCCGCCCGACACTCCGAACACCGATCCCTCCGACCCGAACGATCCCGGCTGCCCGCCCGGCTGGTCGTGGTCGGGAACTACCTGCGTCAAGGCCCCGACCGATCCCACGGATCCAACCGACCCGACCACGCCGGGCGGCGACGGCGGCGGCGATGGCAATGGCGGTGGAAACAACAACGGCGGCGGCAATGACGGCGGCACCGGCAATGGTGACGGCAGCGGGGGAGGGGACGGCAACGGCGG
>NZ_KV813497.1:0-206 GCF_001813645.1 Pseudomonas sp. HMSC063H08 | reverse complement strand
TTGCCATGCCGGGTGATGCCGGACACGGCCAGTGCGGTGGCCAGGTGGGTTTTGCCGGTGCCTGGGCCGCCGATCAGCACCACGTTCTGCGCGGTGTCGGTAAAACTCAGATTGGCCAGCTCGCTGATCAAGCGAGCGTCGGCGCTGGAGGCGCTGAAGTCGAAGCCGGCCAGATCGCGGTGCATCGGCAGCTTGGCCATGTTCAT
>NZ_KV813496.1:0-276 GCF_001813645.1 Pseudomonas sp. HMSC063H08 | reverse complement strand
TCGCGGTGCATCGGCAGCTTGGCCATGTTCATCTGGTGGCTCACCGAGCGCATGGCGCGATCTGTGTGCTCTTGTTCCAGCAGGTGTTCGAGCAGCCACTTGGACGAGGCTGTGTTCGACTCACCCTGCGCAGTCAACTCCGCCCAGGCCGTGGCCATGCCGTGCAGGCGCAGCTCCTTGAGTTCCGCCATCAAATCACGCATGACCGATCTCCTCGGTCTGGCCACGCAGGCGGTCGTAGCGCGCCGTGTTAGCGACGGGGGCTTCCTTGAGCGA
>NZ_KV813495.1:0-531 GCF_001813645.1 Pseudomonas sp. HMSC063H08 | reverse complement strand
CCCCATGCAGCTCGGATCCGAAATGCTGCAGCACAGTCCACCGTGTTGATCCAACCCAAGACCGCATAGCTTCTGGTAGCGCGGTCGGTCGGCCTCGGTCGATAGAAGCTCCCTTCCGCAACCCAGCGGGGAATCCACTTCCCCGCCAGGGCCAGTGTTTTCTCCGCACCCTCAACCTGCAGGAGAAACACCATGTCCAAGCAATCCACCAGCTTCGAAATCGGCTTTGCCCTCGGCAGTGTTGTGCGTGAGTTCCGCAGAGCGCTCAGGCGCCCTCCGGTCGTAGTGCAAGCACAAGCGCCGGTTGCGTTGAGCGTCCAGCGCATCGATCCTGCCTTCCTGGCCGGCCCGACCGCTGGCGAGCTAGAACACATCAGCGACATCCCAGCCATCGTCCGGCTGAAGAAGGTCAACCTGAATGACTGGTATCTAGCCAATACGCGCGAGGTGCAAAAGCCCAAGCGCGCACGCAAACCCAAGCCGGCCAAGGCGACCGCCAAAGCTGAAACGCCAGTCAGGAAGGAGCTCAAG
>NZ_KV813494.1:567-55024 GCF_001813645.1 Pseudomonas sp. HMSC063H08 | reverse complement strand
TGGTTGATGCCATACACACCCACGTTCTCGCCAGCCACGCGACTCAGGCTGCCACCGTTAAGCACCGCGCCAGCGGTATCGCCGTTCTTCAGGCCACTGACTTGGTAGGTCAGGCTCGGATCGGCATCGCCATAGACCTTGGTCTTGCCGTCGGCGATCACATTCAGCAGTGCCTTGGTGATGGTCAGGGTTATTGCCCTGGTAGCTCAGGTCGTAGTTCGCGCTGACCAGACCCAGGCCGCCCTGGTTGATGCCATACACACCCACGTTCTCGCCTGCGGCACGGTTCAACCCACCGGTCAGGATCGAACCGGCGGTATCACCGTTCTTCAGGCCGCTGACCTGGTAGGTCAGGCTCGGGTCGGCATCGCCATAGACCTTGGTCTTGCCGTCGGCGATCACATTCAGCAGTGCCTTGGTGATGGTCAGGTTATTGCCCTGGTAGTTCAGGGTGTAATTGCTGCTGACCAGGCCCAATCCACCCTGGTTGATGCCGTACACGCCGACGTTCTCGCCAGCCACGCGGTTCAGGCTGCCGCCGTTGAGGACCGCACCGGCGGTATCGCCGCGCTTGAGACCGGAGACCTGATAGGTCAGCGCCGGATCGAGGTCGCCGTAGACCTTGGTCTTGGCATCGGCGATCACGTTCAGTTGCGCCGGGGTGATGCGCAGGTCGTTGCCGACGTAGCTGAGGGTGTAATTGGCCGTGTTGAGGCCCAGCCCGCCCTGAAGTATCCCGTAGTTGCCGACGTTCTCCCCGGCCACCCGGCCGAGGTTGCCGCTCAGCACGCCGGCGGCGGTATCGCTGTTCTTCAGGCCACTGACCTGGTAGGTGAGGGTCGGATCGGCGTCGCCATAGACCTTGGTCTTGGCGTCGGCGCTGACGATCAATTGCGCCGGCGTGACGGTCAGCTTGCCGTCCTGGCGCACCAGTTGGTAACGCTGGCTGAAATACTCGCTGCCATTGGCGTTACCGGTGATCGCGTACTGCCCGACGTTCGACGCCTGGGTCGCCGTGGTGCTGGCGGTCGCCTGGTAGAGGTCGTTGAACTGGCTGTTGACGTAGGCGTCGATGGCGTTGATGCCGGACATCGTGGCCGTCAGAGTCGGATTCACATCACCGTAGACGCGGGTAGCGTCATTGGCGGTCAGGGTGGCGGTCTGCTGGCGGGAAAGGATGTCGCCGGCAGTGGTGGTGGTCTTGAACATCTCCACCTGGGCGCGCTCGGCGAAGCTGTTGAACGCTCCCTCGCGCATGAACAGGTCCAGGCGGGTATCGACGCGGCTGGTCTTGCCGCCGAGGCCGAAGATCAGTTCCTCGGTCAGGCCGGTGCCGACGTCGTACTGCAGTTCGTCGGTCACGCCGATCACGCCGCCGAAGCCCTTGACGCCCCAACTGGTGCCCCAGTTTCCGGTCCAGGTGGTGACGCTGCCGTTGCCGGCGGCGACGGTGAACCCGCTGGGCGCACCGCCGTTCGGGGTGGCGGTGACGTTGCTGCCGTTGACCTAGTAGCGCAGGTTGGTCACCAGGTAGTCCGACGAATCGTTGGTCGGGAAACTGGCGGAACCGCTGACCCGCCGATAGGGCAGCGCGGTGAACACCAGGCGGTCGAACTCGCTGTTGCCGTCGGCGGTCAGCGTGTAGTTGCCGGTGGTGCCGACGCTGTTGGCCTCGAGAATCCGCGTGCCGACGCTGGAGACGATGTTCTGCGCCGTGCCGGTCATGCTCTGGTTGATGAACGGATCGAACACCGTGCCGCTCGTGGTCACGCCTGTGGCGTTGCTCTGCCGGTACTTGAGCGTACCGTTGAAGGTCTGCAGCGCCAGGTTGCCGGCGTAGTTGTCCCAGGAAGCCAGGTCGATGCTACCGGCGCGGCCGGCGAGGTTGGCGGCGATCAGCGCGGTACCGGCCTGCTGGCTGATCTTGCCGGCGGTGCTGGTCTGCATCCACAGGGTGCCGCTGCCCAAGTCGACGATGCCGCTGGTCTGCGGCGTGCCGCCGCTGAGGAAGTTGATGTTGCCGCCGGCGCGGATTGCCAGGCTGCCGTTGCGGAACAGGATCGGCGCAGAGATATCCACCGCACCGGCAGGTCCGGTGGCGATCAGCTCCAGGCCGCGACTGGCGCCGCCCAGGTTGCTGGTGATCAGCGGCGCTTCCACCGACAGCCGGTCGCTGGCGCTGAGGGTCACCTTGCCGCCTGCCAGCGCCCCGGTAACCACCGAGGCATTCACCGTCGCGTCGCCGCTGGCGCCGTTGGCGCCCCCCACCGAACCGGAGGTGCCGCCGGAGGCGACGATGCGCAGGGTGGTCGGATCGAGCAGCCAGGTGCCACCGTTGCCATAGGGTGCGGCGACGCTGACGTAGGCGCTGTCGGCGATGCTCAGGTTGACCTTGCCGGAGGTCTCCACCAGGCCGCCGTTGCCGCCCTGGGCGCCGCCGCGCGCGAGGATCCGCCCGTCCATGCGGGTATTGCCGTCGGACCAGACCACCGCCAGGCCGCCATTGCCCTTGCCGGTAGCCGAGACGTCGATGCTGGCGCCCTTGGCCAGCGTAGCGTTCTTCGCCCGTGGCAGCTCGCCGCGGCCCTGGAAGTCGCCGCCGATGCGCACGCTGCCGCCCTGTGCGGCGCCGCGGGCGTCGATGCGGGCGGTGCTCGCCAGGGCCACCTGCTGGCCGCTGACCAGCACGTCGCCGCCGTTCTTCGGACCGCTGACGTCGATCTTGCCGGCGACCTGGATGTCCCCGGACTTGCTTACCAGCGCCACGCTGCCCTCGCGCACCTCGGTGCCGCGGGCAAGGATCACGCCGGACAGGTTGACCGCGTTGTCGACCACCCGGGAAGCCTGCTCGGCGGTGATCAGCACGCTACCGCCGTCGGCCTGGATCGCGCCGCCGTTGCTGACCAGCGCCTGGGCATCCTGCGGCTTGCGGGTAACCGGGTCGGTCACGGCGATCGACACCAGGCCATCGCCGTAGAGGTCGATGGTCGCGGCATTGCCGGCGGCCATCGCCACGGTGCCGAGGCGGGCGTTGATCACGCCGTTGTTGGCCACGGACGGCGCGACGAAGGCCGCCAGGCCTTTCTCCGCGACGCTGATGCTGCCGTCGTTGACGATCCGCGCGTCGGGGTTTCCGGGCTGGTCGAAGATCAGCTTGCCCTGGCGGAAGTGTTCGTCGCTGATGTTCGCCGTGGTGGTGATCAGGGAGCCCACGTCTACCTTGGCCGAGCCGCTGAAGACCACGCCGTTGGAGTTGTAGATGATCACCTGGCCGGGCGCGGAGATGCGCCCGGCGATCACGCTTTCCTGGCCTGCGGTGACCCGGTTCAGGGTCGACGAGGTCACACCGGGCTGGTTGAAGCGCACCGCCTCGTCGGCGGAGACGTCGAAGCCCTTCCAGTTGATGATCGCGCGCTGGGTGCTCTGGTCGATCAGCGTGGTCTTGCCCTGCTGGCTGATCTTGATCTCGTTGGGGTTGAACTGGGCACCGGTAGGTGCCGCCATGGCCGCGTTGATGCTGGCGATGGCGAACATGAGGGTGCTGCTGGCGGCAAGGACGAAACGCCCTTCCCTACCAGCTTTCGAAGAGGTGCGCTTGCCGCGCTGGCTATCCGGACGGACCATGAAAATCTCCCTATCTGCGTGGCGCACGTCAGTTTTCCAGCACTGCAATTCGTCAGTTAAATGACGAAAATCTGAGAAGCAATTCACATTGCGCCTTGTGTGCCAAAAAAATGCCTTTCAGATCAAAAATTGTCCACTTGAAAGGGCGACCGTTCGTCGGAGTGACTCAAAAATGACACTACCGAGGTTAAATATGTAATACCGTCAAAAAACCGACAATACTTTCGGGATAATCACTGTCAAGAAAACCGGAAGACCTCCCTGGCACGCGGGTTTGCTAGGCTAGGCAGCCCCCGTCCGCTGCCGCCAAGGAACCTTCCATGAGCCATGCGCTGCGCGCCGTTTTCCTCGACCATGCCTCCCTCGACCTCGGCGACCTGGACATGCGCCCCCTGCGCGCCGCCTTCGACGAGCTGCAACTGCATGCCGCCAGCCAACCGCAGGAAGTCGCCGCGCGGCTGCACGGTGCGCGGGTCGCGATCAGCAACAAGGCGCCGATCGACGCGCAATGCATCGCCGCCTGCCCAGAGCTGGAACTGATCCTGGTCAGCGCTACCGGCACCAACAACATCGATCTCGCTGCCGCTCGCGAGCGCGGTATCGTCGTCGCCAACTGCCATGGCTACGGCACGCCCTCGGTAGCCCAGCACACCCTCGCGCTTCTACTGGCCCTGGCTACGCGCCTGCCGGACTACCAGCAGGCGGTACGCAGCGGCCGCTGGCAGCAATCCAGCCAGTTCTGCCTGCTGGACTTCCCCATCGTCGAACTGGAAGGCAAGACCCTCGGCCTGCTCGGCCATGGCGAACTGGGCGGGGCGGTGGCGCGGCTGGCGGAGGCGTTCGGCATGCGCGTGCTGCTCGGTCAGTTGCCAGGACGGCCCGCCCGGGCGGACCGCCTGCCGCTTGGCGAACTCCTGCCACGGGTCGACGCCCTGACCCTGCACTGCCCGCTGACCGAGGACACCCGCGGGATGCTCGGCGCCGCCGAACTGGCGCTGATGAAGCCTGGCGCCTTCCTGGTCAATACCGCCCGTGGCGGCCTGGTCGACGAACAGGCGCTGGCCGACGCCCTGCGCGGCGGCCACCTGGGCGGCGCCGCCACCGACGTGCTCAGCGTCGAGCCGCCGAGAAACGGCAATCCGCTGCTGGCCCCCGACATCCCGCGCCTGATCGTCACCCCCCATAACGCCTGGGGCAGTCGCGAGGCGCGGCAGCGCATCGTCGGCCAACTGGCGGAAAACGCAGAGGCATGGAAGGCCGGGCGCGCCCTGCGGGTAGTCAACGCCGGCTGATACGGCGCTGCGGGCACCGCGCACGGATGAACGGCGATCCTCGCCGACAATCCATGCGGGTATGCCAGGCCCAAGCCTGTTAAGATTTCCCATTTTTTCCGGAGCCCGCATGGACCCTCGCAGTGAAGTGCTGCTGCGCCAGCGCCACCTCTTCGCGACCCCGCTGCTGCTGGCCGGCCTGCCCGCCGACGACCTGCTCGCCGAGCTACCGCAGGCCCAGGGCTGGAGCTGGCACGCCGGCGAGCAGGCGCAGTTGGACGCCCGCTTCCCCGGCCGTAGCCGTTTCGACACGCGCGCGCCGACTGGCGCCTGGACTTCGGCCGTTCTGTTCCTGCCCAAGTCCCGCGAACTGACCGACTACCTGCTGGCCAGCCTGGCCGCCCGCCTGCCCGGCGGCGAACTCTTCCTGGTCGGCGAAAAGCGCGGCGGGATCGAGCGCGCGAGCAAGCAGTTGGCCGCCTACGGCAAGCCCCGCAAACTGGATAGCGCGCGGCATTGCCAGCTCTGGCAGGTGCGTATCGAACAGGCGCCGGCCGAGCCCGACCTGCACGCCCTGGCCCAGCGCTACAGCCTGCCGCTGGCCGATGGCGAGCTGCAGGTGGTGAGCCTGCCGGGGGTGTTCAGCCATGGCCGCCTAGATCGCGGCAGCGCGCTGCTGCTGGGGCAACTGCAAGCCCTGCCCGGCGGCCATCTGCTGGACTTCGGCTGCGGTGCCGGCGTACTCGGGGCGGCTCTCAAGCGTCGCTACCCCGCCAGTCGCCTGACTCTGCTCGACGTCGACGCCTTCGCTGTCGAGAGCAGCCGACTGACCCTCGCCGCCAACGGCCTGGACGGCGAAGTGATCGCCGCCGACGGCATCGACGGCGCGCCGCGCGAACTCGCCGCGATCGTCAGCAACCCGCCCTTCCACCAGGGCGTGCACACCGACTACCAGGCCTCCGAGCGCCTGCTGCAACGCGCCGCCGAGCACCTGGCGCCGGGCGGCGAACTGCGCCTGGTCGCCAACAGCTTCCTGAAGTACCCGCCGTTGATCGAACGCCACCTCGGCCCCTGCCGGACACTCGCCGAAGGCGACGGTTTCCGCATCTACTCCGCCCGTCGCTCCTGATTTCTGCCTGGAACCCTGTGAATGAAGCTTTTCCTCTCCCTGCCCGCACGCCCGCAGCCAGACCCTTCCGTGGCCACCCGCCGGGAGGCCGCCGATGACTGACCTGAACACCAGCCAGGGCCAGCAACTGCGGCGGGTGCTCAAGCCGCGCCACCTGAACATGATCGCCATCGGCGGCTCCATCGGCACCGGGCTGTTCGTCGCCTCCGGGGCCACCGTGGCCACCGCCGGGCCCGGCGGTGCGCTGCTTTCCTACGCCCTGATCGGGCTGATGGTGTACTTCCTCATGACCAGTCTCGGCGAGATGGCCGCCTACATGCCCGTTTCCGGCTCGTTCTGCACCTATGGCAGCCGGTTCGTCGAAGATGGCTTCGGTTTCGCCCTCGGCTGGAACTACTGGTACAACTGGGCGGTGACCATCGCCGCGGAACTGGTGGCGGCGCAACTGGTGATGAGTTTCTGGTTCCCCGAGGTGCCGGGCATCTACTGGAGCGCGATCTTCCTGGGCATCATGTTCGGCCTCAACGTGATTTCCGCGCGCGGCTTCGGCGAGAGCGAATTCTGGTTCGCCCTGATCAAGGTAGTCACGGTGGTGATCTTCATCGGCGTCGGCCTGGCGACCATCTTCGGCATCATGCATGGCGTGGAGTCGCCCGGCTTCAGCAACTTCACCATGGGCGACGCGCCCTTCGTCGGCGGCTTCCAGGCGATGGTCGGGGTGGCGATGATCGCCGGCTTCTCGTTCCAGGGCACCGAGTTGATCGGCATCGCCGCCGGTGAATCGGAAAATCCGCGGAAGAACATCCCGATCGCCATTCGCCAGGTGTTCTGGCGCATCCTGATGTTCTACATCCTGGCGATCTTCGTGATCGGCATGCTGATTCCCTACACCGACCCGAACCTGCTGAAGAACGATGCCAGCGACATCAGCGTGTCGCCCTTCACCCTGCTCTTCGAGCGCGCCGGCTTCGCCGCGGCGGCCGGGGTGATGAACGCGGTGATCCTCTCGGCGATCCTCTCCGCCGGCAACTCCGGCATGTACGCCTCGACCCGGATGCTCTACAACCTCGCCCTCGAGGGCAAGGCACCGCGCCTGTTCTCCCGTGTCTCGCGCAGCGGCGTGCCACGCAATGCGCTGTACGCCACTACCCTGGTCGGCGCCCTGTGCTTCCTCACTTCGGCCTTCGGCGACAGCACCGTCTACACATGGCTGCTGAACACCTCGGGCATGTGCGGCTTCATCGCCTGGCTGGGCATCGCCATCTCCCACTATCGCTTCCGCAAGGGCTACCTGGCCCAGGGCGGCCGCCTGGAAGACCTGCCCTACCGGGCCAAGCTGTTCCCCTTCGGCCCGCTGTTCGCCTTCGCCCTGTGCATGGTCATCACCCTCGGGCAGAACTACCAGGCGCTGGTGGGCGAACGCATCGACTGGATCGGCCTCCTCGCCACCTACATCAGCCTGCCGCTGTTCCTGGCGATCTGGCTGGGATACCGCTGGAAGAAGCGCGCGCGCTTCGTTCGCTACCACGAAATGGACGTCAGCCCGACCAATACCTGATTCACCCTGCCGCCCAGCGATTCCTCGCGGATCGCTGCGGATGCCGGCACGTTTCCTTGCGATCAGGCTCCCTCGCCGCCCTCCCGGACGAAAGTTTCCGTCCCGGGCTTGCCCAAGCCGCCCGGCTTGGGCAGAATGCGCCCCGTCCTAGGGGAGTAGTCTCCCGCGAGCGCCGCACCGGCCTCGCCCGGCACGCGTCAACACACTTGGTCCGCAGACCATGGCGCGCGCGACCCAAGCCTGCCCAGACAGGCCAAGGGTTTGACAAGACCTATGACACGCACGATCTGACCCGGGGCGGGCAGATGGCGCGTGTCATGGTGATTGGTCGACCCGCCCCTTAGGAAGCCTGATGGAATCGCTGTTCGTCCCCACCCTGATCGTTGCCCTCGCGGAAATCGGCGACAAGACCCAGTTGCTGGCACTCCTGCTCGCGGCGCGTTTCCGCAAGCCGTGGCCGATCATCGCCGGCATCGTTGCCGCCACCCTGGCCAACCATTTCGCTGCCGGCGCGGTGGGCGCCTGGGTCGCCAGCTTCTTCTCGGAAGCTACCCTCAGCTGGATCCTCGCCGCCTCCTTCATCGCCGTCGCCCTGTGGACGCTGGTACCGGACAAGCTCGACGACGAAGAGTCCGGACTGAAGAAATACGGCCCCTTCCTCACCACCCTGATCGCGTTCTTCCTCGCCGAGATGGGCGACAAGACCCAGGTCGCCACGGTCATGCTGGCCGCCCAGTATCCGCATTTCTGGCTGGTGGTGATCGGCACCACCCTGGGCATGCTGATCGCCAACGTACCGGTGGTACTGATCGGCAACCTGGCCGCCGATAAGCTGCCGCTGACCCTGATCCGCCGCCTGGCCGCGGCCGCCTTCGCCGCACTTGGCCTGTACGCCGCCTGGCACGCCGCGCAATTGACCGGCTGGCTCTGAAGGACTGCGCCGCCGGGCCCGGGATGGCTGGGCGGCCAATGCAAAATGCATAGGAACGGCTACAGTTCAGGCAGGCACCGGATGCCTGCCCCACCACTCGCCCACGAGAGCCGGAGATGCCCTCACACGACCTGAAACGACTCGCCCGCCATCACATCGAGCTGTCCTGGAACAAGGGCCGCATGGCGTTGGTGGAGCAGTTGCACAGCAAGGATTTCCTCTACAAAAGCTCGTTCATCGGCCATCCCCTGGATACCGCCGGCTATATCCGCCTGCTGCAGGACATCCGCACGGCGATGCCGGACCTGGAGGTCGTGGTCGAAGACTGCATCGGCGAGGAACGCAAGGTGTTCACCTGGAGCACGCTGATCGGCACCATCGTCCGGCCGACCCTGGGCTATCCGGCCAGCGACAAGGTGCTGAGCATTTCCGCGATGGGCTTCTGGGTGTTCAACCCGCAGGGCCAGTTGCAGGAGCTGTGCACCATGTTCGACATGGAGAGCTTTCGCGCTCAGCTGGGACTGCAGACCCGGCCCTTTGCGGAAAAAGCGCTGCCCTAGCCAACCGTCCTAGGCGTTGAAATAGCCGTTGTCGCGGAACCAGTCGATGGCGCGCAGCAGGGTGTCGTCGAGGGCGGTGGTGGAGAAGAAGCCGAGTTCCTCGCGGGCCTTGCGTCCATCGAGGAACTGCCCGCCAGCCATCACCTCGATGGCGGTTTCGTCGAGCAGCGGCAACTGGCCGCTGACCCGGTAGCGCAAGCGGCCCAGGGTGGCCAGCGCGCGAGCCATGGCCATCGACATCGGCTGCGGCGCAGGCTGGCCGAGCAGCTCGGCGATACGCCGGGTCAGGTCGGCCATTTCCAGGTTGTGTCCGGTCAGCAGGTAGCGCTCGCCGATACGCCCGCGCTCAAGGGCCATCAGCAGTCCGCGCCCGGCTTCGGCGGCATCGATGACGTTACGCTGGCCAGCGACGTAGTGGGTCATCTCGCCATTGCCGATGGCGGTGATCACACGCCCGGTGGTCGGGCCGATGTCCAGTTCGCCGAGTACCATGCCGGGAATCCCGATCACCACCGGCAGGCCGTTGCGCGCCTGCTCCCGGGCCTGCTCGTCGAGCGCCCATTTGCACAGCACGTAGGAACTCTTGCCGCTCGGCAGGCTGTCGTAGAACAACCCCTCGTGCCCCGGTAGTCCCTGGGGATGCCGGGGCATGGCATATGCCGAACCGACGTAGAGGATGCGCGGCACCCTGGCCTGCAGGCAGGCGGCATAGAACGGGTTGGTCTGGCCCAGCGCGCTGGCCACTTCCTCCTGCCAGCGGCGCGGCCGCGAAGGATAGTAGCCGGCGCTGAAGATCACCCCGTCGAGGCCGCGCAGGGCGCGTTCCAGGCCGGCGTGGTCGAGCATCTCGGCGACCCGGCACTCGGGCTCCAGATAGGCGAGACGCTGGATCTGCGAAGAAGGACGGTGGATCAGCACCAGATCGTGACCGGCGGCCCTGATGGCGCGCGCGGCGTGATGTCCCAGCAGGCCGGTGGCTCCGAGTACGGCGTATTTCACATGAGCTCCAGGGCGTGAGAGTGGCTGTTCGTCCACGGGTCCCGCAAGCGGGTCGGCCAGCAGTCTAGGCCGAACGCCGACGAGATACCAAACAGCAGGTTACGGAAATACACAACAGGCGTTTCCGATGGTAAGCCTGTCGGCGCGCCGGCCGCCCCCCGCGACCGCGCGCCCTGGCCTCACTTGCCGCGCCTGGCCTGCTGGTACAGCGGCATCACCTTGGGAATCGCGGCCTGGAGATTGGCCATCCGCGAACTGTCGGAGGGGTGGGTGCTGGTGAACTCGGGCTGGCTGGCACCGCCGCTGGCCTTGCCCATCTTCTGCCAGAGGGTGATCGCCGCTTCCGGGTTGTAGCCGGCGCGGGCGGCCAGCTCGAGACCGATCAGGTCGGCTTCGTTCTCGTTGGCACGACTGTTGGGCAGGGTCATCAGGTAGTCGACGCCGGTATTGGCCAGTTGCAGGCTTTCCTGGCCGAGGCCAGCCAGGGCGCCGATCTGGCTGGCCACCTGCACGCCGTAGGCCTTGGACATGGCCTCGCGCCCATGCTCGCGCAGGGCGTGAGCGATCTCATGGCCCATCACCGCGGCGATCTCGTCGTCGGTGAGCTTCAGCTTGTCGATCAGCCCGGTGTAGAAAATGATCTTGCCGCCGGGACCGCAGTTGGCGTTGAGTTCGTCGCTCTTCACCACGTTGACTTCCCAATTCCAGCTGGTGGCGTCCGGGCGGAAGGCGGCGGTCTGCGGGATCAGCCGCTGGGCGATCGCCTTGACTCGTCGCGCGTCGGCACTGCTGGTATCGAGCACGCCGGCGCTTTTCGCCTCGCCGAGAGTCTTCTGGTACGACTGGGCGTACATCTGGTCGACTTCCTGGCTGGACAACATGCTGAACATGTATTGCTTGCGGTCGACGCCGACGGCGCCGCCGCTGGTGGTGTTCACTGCCTGGCAACCGGCGAGCAGCAGCGCGCCGGCGAGGGTGGCGAATCGGAAGGGATGAGCCATGGTCCTTTGTTCTCCTCTGAAGGCCGAGCGCATGGTAGGCCGCGCCTCGAGCGCCGGCAACAGCCGTTGGCGAGGAAATCTCCATCGGCCGATTAAGGATTTGCCGCCCTCTTGCCGATAACCTCGCCAGAGACAATTCCAACAAGGGTCGGAAGTCCCATCATGAAGCTCAAGTCGATCCAGTTTTCTGTCGCCGCCCTCGCCGGCGCCAGCGTTCTAAGCGTCGTCGTGGTGTTGGTGCTGTATGCCCTGTTCGCCGGCGCGCGAACCCAGGAACTGGTGCAGCAACGCACCCAGGGCCTGCTGGAGAAGGTCATCAACGAGCGCCTGGTGGCCCTGGCCCGCGCCCAGGTCAGCCAGATCCAGCGCGAGCTGGAGTATCCGCTGACGGTGGTCCACGGCCTGGCCAACAGCACCCGCCTGCTCGGCGAGCCGGGCGCCGACGGCATGCCGCAGCTGAACGCCAGCCGCGACGAAATCTCCGCGCTGCTGCGTAGCACCGTGCAGAACAACCCCAAGCTGCTCGACACCTTCATGGCCTGGGAAGCCAATGCCTTCGATACCGACGCCGCCTTCGCCGGGCAACCCGGCAAGGGCTACGGCCCGGACGGTCGCTACCTGCCCTGGTGGTATCGCGGCGCCGACGGCAAGCCGATCGTCGAGGCCATGACCGACAGTATCGATAGCGAAAAGCTGCTGCCCACCGGGGTGCGCGAGAACGAATTCTACGCCTGTCCGAAAGAGAACAAGCGTCCCTGCATCATCGACCCGGCCCCCTACGAAATGGGCGGCAAGACCGTGATGATGTCGTCCTTCAACGTGCCGATCATGGTCGGCGACCAGTTCCGCGGCGCAGTCGGCGCCGACCTCTCGCTGGCCTTCATCCAGGACCTGCTCAAGCGCGCCGACCAGCAGCTCTACGATGGCGCCGGGGAAATGGCGCTGATCGCCAGCAACGGCCGCCTGGTGGCCTACACCCGCGACGACAGCAAGCTCGGCGAGCCCGCCGGCAGCGTCCTCGACGGCAACGAAGTGGACAACCTGAAGAACCTCACGATCGACCAGCCGCTCTACGACATCGACGCCGAGCACGGCCACATCGAGCTGTTCCTGCCTTTCACCATCGCCGACAGCGGCGTGCGCTGGACCCTCATGCTGCAGATTCCCCAGGCGGCGGTATTCGGCGAACTGCAGCAACTCCAGGGCGAGCTGAGCGACCAGCGCCAGCAGGATATCCTCGGCATGAGCCTGGCCGGCCTGGTGGTAGCGGCCCTCGGCCTGCTGGTGGTCTGGCTGGTCGGCTACGGCATCGCCCGGCCGCTGCGCCAACTGGTCGGCATGCTCGACGACATCGCCCAGGGCGAAGGCGACCTCACCCGCCGCCTGAGCAGCGAGCGCGCCGACGAGCTGGGCTCCATCGCCAAGGGCTTCAATACCTTCCTTGGCAAGCTGCAGAACATGATCGGCCAGGTGGTGCAATCGGTGCAGAAGGTCAGCGACTCCTCGGAGCACACCGCCGACATCGCCATCCGTACCAACCAGGGCGTGCAGCAGCAACTGGCGGAGATCGAACTGGTGGCCACCGCGGTCCACGAGATGACCGCCACCGCCCAGGACGTGGCGCGCAACGCCACCCACGCCGCCGAGGCAGCCAACCACGCGGACCAGGCCGCGCACCAGGGCAAGCAGATCGTCGAAAGCAGCTCGGCGGCGATCCAGGCCCTGGCCAGCGAGATCGGCCGCGCGGTCGGCGTGGTGCAGAACCTGGCCAAGGACAGCGAAAACATCAACGCGATCCTGGTGGCGATCCGCGGTATCGCCGAGCAGACCAACCTGCTCGCCCTCAACGCCGCCATCGAGGCCGCCCGCGCCGGCGAGCAGGGTCGCGGTTTCGCGGTGGTGGCCGACGAGGTACGCAACCTGGCGCAGAAGACCCAGCAGGCCACCGAAGAAATCCAGAGCATGATCCAGCAGTTGCAGCAGGGCACCCGCGACGTGGTGAAGGTCATGCAGGACAGCCAGGACCGCACCGACGACAGCGTGCGCCATGCGCGCCAGGCGGCCGAAGCGCTGGAGTCGATCACCCAGGCGGTATCGGTGATCAACGACATGAACACCCAGATCGCCAGCGCCGCCGAGGAGCAGAGCGCGGTGGCCGAGGATATCAACCGCAACGTCGCCAACATCGGCCAGGTCGCCAACCAGGTGGCCGGCGGCGCCGACGAGGCCTCGCAGGCCAGCGCCGAGCTGACCCGCCTGGCCGAGCAGCAGCGGCGCCTGGTGAATCAGTTCAGGGTCTAGCGTCAGGCCGGGGTCAGGCACTCCGGCCCGTCGGTTTCAGGCTTGTTGACGAAGCCGGCCAGGGCCACGCTGCGCAGGTTCGGCTGGGGCTTGGCGAGCAGGCTTATCAGCGCCGGCAGCGGCGTGTCCGGAGCCAGCCAGGTATCCTGCTCGGCCTCGTCGAGCAGCAGCGGCCGGCGGAACTCGGCGGCCGCCTGGGATACCTGGGCCACGCTGAGCCAGGTCTGTCCCTGCACCGGATAGGCCTCCCAGATGCCGGCGAAGAACAACAGGCGCTCGCCGGTGGAAACCCAGTACGGACGCTTGCGCACCCCGCGCCATTCATAGAAGCCGTTGGCCGGCAGCAGGCAGCGGCGCTGCTGGAACGCCTCGCGGAACATCGGTTGCTCGGCGAGGGTTTCCGCCCGCGCGTGGCTGGGCGTACGCGACAGGTCGGTGAGCCAGGCCGGGGTCAGCCCCCAGCGCGCCAGGTCGGCGCGGCGCGCACCGGCGTCCTCGCGAACCATCAGCACCTGGTTCGCCGGAGAAATGTTCCAGTGCGCCCGCCAATCCGCCGGAAAGCCCGGCAGGGCCGCCAGCGACGGATTCCAGCGGAACAGGGCGTAACGACCACTCATGCTTGGCACTGCCTGGTGAGGGAAAGCCGCACAGTGTAACCCGAAGCGCCACACTGGCCTTGCCGAACGCAAGCTGAATGAAACCCAATCTTAACTTGACGCGCCTATCCTCCAGGCTTATGGTGCCGCCCGCATTCTGTAACCCACACAGGAGTCCTGCATTGGACAACAGCCCTAGTCGATTGCGACAGGTCCATCCGGCGAGCTAGTCCAGCAGAACCCTCTGCCACTGCCTCGCCGAACATGGCGGACAGTGGCGATCCGCATCCCGTCCGGGATGACGCATCCCCATTTTCCCTTCGTGTCCCTTCCCTCGCGCCAACGCGCAGCGGGAAGCCGCGGTCCTGCGCAATCCATCGTCCTTTATCCGCGCGGACCGACGGCCCGCGCCAGCTCCGGCCGTCGGCCGGCAACGAGGTGAAACATGGATTGGAAAGTATTTCTCCTGCGCGTCGCGGTCGCGCTGGTCCTGGGCGCCCTGATCGGCGCCGAACGCCAGCTGCGCCAACGCCTCACCGGCCTGCGCACCAATGCGCTGGTCAGTACTGGCGCCTGCCTGTTCGTGCTGATGACCCAGGGCGTGCCCGGCCTGGCCGGCGACGCTTCGCGGATCGCCGCCTACGTGGTCTCCGGGATCGGCTTCCTCGGCGGCGGCGTGATCATGCGCGACGGCCTCAATGTGCGCGGCCTGAACACCGCAGCCACCCTCTGGTGCACCGCCGCCATCGGCGTGCTGTGCAGCATGGGCCTGCTGCTGGAGGCCACGCTCGGCAGCCTGGTGGTGCTCTGCGCCAACATCCTGTTGCGCGACATCGCCCAACGCCTGAACCGCCAGGACGTGTTGCCGGCCAGCGAGGCCGAGCAACGCTACGAAGTGCAGATCGTCTGCCGCGCCGAGGACGAGATCCAGGTACGCAGCCTGATGCTGCACAGCCTCGGCAGCAGCGACCTGCGCCTGCAATCGCTGCACAGCGAGGATCTGGACAACCCGGCCAAGCTGGAAGTCCGCGCCGAACTGCTCGGCACTCCCGAGGCTCCGGCGCAGCTGGAACGCCTGGTCAGCCGGGTCAGCCTGGAGAAGGGCGTCAGCTCGGTGCGCTGGCAGGTCTTCGAACTGGCGGCCGACTGAGCGGCGGCCGCCTCAACACAACAGGCTGCCGGGGCCGCAGGGCTCCGGCGGCTCCTCGGCCAGCGGGGCGGCGGCGTTGTAGGCGAGGATCAGCTCCCGCGCCCGCTCCGTCTGCTCGTCCGCCACCAACAACGCCAGCAGTCCGCCAGGCGGCAGTTCGCCGATGGCGCCGACCAGGTGGCGGCCGCTGACATGGGCGGCGATCCCTTCGCTGGCGAGCATTCCCACCAGCATCTCGGCCTCCAGCAGGTCGGCCGGCTCATATACGCGCTGCATCAGTCATCCTCCCGGCGGACGTTCAGTGACCAGTCCTGCCCATCGGTGCGCAGGTCGAACAGGATCGGCCGGCAGCACACCGGGCAGTCCTCGTAGTACTGCTGGTCGCCGGCGCTCAGGTCGAGCAGCGCCTCGGCCGGTTCCCCGCAGTAAGGGCAGCTATAGGCCTGGCTTTCGAGCATCGCTGCACCCCCTATGAGTTCCGTTTATAATCGCGCGGTTCAATTTTCGGCCACCCCCTGGGCGGCCTTCGCAGCATCCATATGGAACCAGAAAGCATGATGGGCGAGTTCGAAGCCATCCGACCCTACAGTGACGCCGAAGTCCCCGCGGTATTGCAACGCCTCCTGAGCGACGACGCCTTCCTCGGCGCCCTGGTCCGCTACCGCTTCCCGCGCCTGGCCGGTCCCCTCGGTTGGCTGCTCAAACCTCTTATAGCCCATCGCCTGGCCCGCGAGGTCACCGGCATCCGCAGCGTCGCCACGCTACAGGACAAGTTCGAGCCCTACGTCGACCACACCATCGAGAAGGCCACCGATGGCGTCACCTACTCCGGGGTCAATCGCCTCAAGCCAGGCTGCGCCTACCTGTTCATCGCCAACCACCGCGATATCGTGATGGACCCGGCCTTCGTCAACTACGCCGTGTACCACGCCGGCCTGCCGACCCCGCGCATCGCCATCGGCGACAACCTGCTGCAGAAATCCTTCGTCAGCGACCTGATGCGCCTGAACAAAAGCTTCATCGTGCACCGTTCGCTGAGCGGCCGGCGCGAGAAGCTCGCCGCCTACCAGACGCTCTCCGCCTACATCAACCACTCGATCCGCGAGGACCGCCAGTCGGTGTGGATCGCCCAGGCCGAAGGGCGGGCCAAGGACGGCGATGACCGTACCGACTCGGCGATCCTCAAGATGTTCCACATGAGCCGCAAGGACGAACCCTTCGCCGAAATGGTGCGCGCCCTGCATTTCATCCCGGTGTCGATCAGCTACGAATACGACCCCTGCGACCTGGCCAAGGCCCGCGAGTTGCACACCCGCGCCAGCACCGGCGAATACCGCAAGGCGCCGGGCGAGGACGATGCCAGCATCGCCCTGGGCATCACCGGCTACAAGGGCCGCGTGCACATCAACTTCGGCGCCGAACTGGAGGGCGAGTTCAGCGACGCCAAGCAGTTGGCCGCCGAACTGGACCGGCAGATCCTCGGCAACTACCGTCTGTTCCCGGTGCACTACCTGGCCTACGAGATGAGCGAGAACCGCGACCCGGACCTCGCCGTCCCCACGGCCGAGAGCCTGTTCGGCAGCGAAGAACTGGAGAAGGCGCGCAAGGAATGGAACCGCCGCCTGGAGCAATGCCCGGCCGAGCAACGCCCCTGGCTGGTGCTGCAATACGCCAACCCGGTACTCAACCAATACCGGATCAAGCAGCAATCCTGAAGACGAAAGCCCGGCGCCGCCGGGCTTCTCCATCGGGCAACGGCTTCGAACCCGCAGACGGTTATCCGCGTGCGGTTCGGCTCGCCGAGGCAGGCCCTCTCAGAACCGCGTGCTGGCCCAGCTGACCAGCAGCGCCAGGCCCAGGCAGGCGGCGCCGAATCGGTAGAAGAACAGGTTGATCCGCAGGGTCGCCTCGTCCATCGGCAATGCCTCCTCCCCCGCCTCGCCCTCCGCGGCCCAGCGCGCCAGGGCGCGACGCTCGCGTGCGCGGGTGGCCAGCAGCAGCCAGGCGCCGGCGACACCGAAGAACAGCGCAAGGCCGTTCACGGCCTGCGCGGGATGGGCGAGGAACAGCGCCCACAAGGCTTGCAAGGACATCGATAACCTCCGCAACAGGACAACACGCCGGGGCTACCGAGTAACGCCTTGGGTGAGCTGATGACAGGACGGACCGTCGGGGACGGCGGGGAAGGACTGGTCGAATTCTATCCAGAATGCATGAGCGACGGCCAGCGACGACCGGGTTGTCGCGACGAAGCGCAGCGGTTAGCAGCAATCCGTCTAAAAAAGGCGCGGCCTCGCCAGCGTGACCAGCTAGTCTGAAAGTGCTTTGCCGGTCACAGAACCCCACCCAGGCAAACGACAACACAGGAGAGTCGTCATGCTGGAAACCGCACCCCACGAACATAACTATCTGATCGACCACCTGGACGAGATCGAGGCCGTGATCGTCGATCTTTCCTTCAATGTCCAGGACGACCGCTGGCTGGTGTACTGCACCGCCTGCGGCCATGAACACCTCGACCTGCCTGAGACCGACGAACGCATCAGCATCGGCGAGCCGGACCCGTTCCACCAGGCCGCCTGAGTTTCCCGAGCGCATGAAAAAGCCCGGCATCCGCCGGGCTTTCTCGTTACCGCCGGCTCATTGCTGGCCGAGGGTCTGAGCGATGGTCGGGTCCTTGAATACGCGGCTCAGGGCGTCGCTGAGCACCTCGCTGACCAGCTTGCTGTTGGTCGCCTGGTTCGGCGCCATACCGAAGCGCTGGTTCAGCGAGGCGCCGTAGCGACCGGTGTAACGCCGGCTGCTGTTCTGCACGTCGGCGCGGAAGGTCGCGGTGATGTCGGCCTGGGTGACGTAGACGCCGTCCTTCGGCGACTGGTACTTCAGCTCGGCCAGGGTCAGGGTCAGTTGCGGCGCGTTGTAGGCGTTGGCCGAAGGCGTGTAGCCGAGCAGGCGCACGGCCGTCTCGGCCTGGGCCTGGAGCTTGGGCACCACGTCCTCGCTACGGACGGTCAGGGTGCTGGTATCGGCGTAGAGGCCGCCGCGGGTGCCCAGGGACGGGCCGGGACGGCCATCGACCACCTTGACCACCACCGGCTGGCCATGGCCGACGGCGGTCAACGGTCCTTTAAGGATCGGTTGCGGGTCCAGTTGTTGCGGGCTCAGGGCGCAGCCGCCGAGAACCAGGGCGCTTGCGGTCATCAGGCTGAGCAACAGGCGATGCAGCATGCTCATCTCTCCATGGGTTGGGCACGAATGGCCGGCAGTATAACGGCGCCGCGAAGGCACCGCAGCATTGCCTTGGACGTTCGCCACGGGGCGCGGTTCCTCGCCTGTGGCAGGTGGCGCAGGGCACGCATGCCCGGCGTTTGGCAGATACGGCGCGGCGGATTGTCCCAGGGGGCTTTCGCCGGCGGGCACTTCGTGACCGGGAATGGGAAAAAAGTCTAAGGAGCGGGGTATTTTTTGATTTTCACCGTTATAATCGCCCCCCGATTATAAGGACGCCTCCTGATCGGGTTCCGGCCCCCGCGCCATCCCCCCACAGAGAGCCGCCAGTAGAGCGCTGCCCCATGAGGCAGACGCCCTGAAACGCCTGTAGCGAGTTTTTCGGCAAGGAATGCCGCATGACCCCGCACGATTCTGCGAAGGCATGCCCGCGACAGACGAGCCCTTCCGGCCCATGTCTCCAAAAGAGCGTGGATCGAAGGTATTTCACTACTTCACGAGAGTGTGGCGAGCAATGAAGAGTTTTGCGTCGGTAAGTGCGCCATTAGCGCTTGAAACAGCCCCCCGCAGACGCGACCGCAGCGGATACCTCATGACCAGAGCCTGACGGCCCGTTCCGTCGCGAATGTGCTTGCACGACCGGATGCCCGCATGGGCCAGCCAGGCTGCCAGATCGCCAGCCCCGCGCCCGGCATCCATAGGCGATGACGCCCGGCGTCCCGCCGTTGTTGCGAAGAATCGGACATGACGGCTCCCTCCGCCGCTGCCTGCCGGCCCGTACCGGCCTCGGCCCTGCCCCGTCTGTCGTCAATTTGGTGCTGAAGATTTTGGAGAAGCGTTAATGGCGCAAAACGATCACGAAACAGTCGACATGCTGCTGGTAGGCGCCGGCATCATGAGCGCGACCCTGGCGGTCCTGCTCAAGGAACTCGACCCCAACCTGAAGATGGAAGTCGTCGAACTCCAGGAGTCCGGCGCGATCGAAAGCTCCAACCCGTGGAACAACGCGGGCACCGGCCACGCCGGCCTGTGCGAGCTGAACTACACCCCGCAGTCGGCCGACGGCAGCATCGACATCAAGAAAGCCGTGGGCATCAACACCATGTTCGAGGTGTCGAAGCAGTTCTGGTCGCACCTGGTCGCCAAGGGCACCTTCGGCTCGCCGAAGACCTTCATCAACCCGGTACCGCACCTGAGCTTCGTGCGCGGTAGTGAAGGCATCGCCTACCTGAAGAAGCGCTTCGAATCGCTGACCAAGCACCACGCTTTCGAGACCATGGTCTACTCCGAGGACAAGGCCACCCTCGCCGAGTGGATGCCGCTGATGATGCCGGGTCGTCCGGCCGACGAAGCGATCGCCGCGACCCGCGTCGAGGGCGGTACCGACGTCAACTTCGGCGCCCTGACCAACCAGCTCCTGCAACACCTGGCGCAACAGCCGGGCGCGCAGATCCGCTACAACCAGAAGGTCACCCACCTGCGCCGCGCCGATAACGGCTGGCGGGTCACCGTCAAGGACACCCGCAACGGCGGCGACCGCGAGATCCAGGCACGCTTCGTCTTCCTCGGCGCCGGCGGCGGCGCCCTGCCGCTCCTGCAACTTTCCGGCATCCCGGAAGGCAAGGGCTTCGGTGGTTTCCCGGTGAGCGGCCAGTGGCTGCGCTGCGACAACCCGGAAATCGTCAAGCAGCACCAGGCCAAGGTCTACAGCCAGGCCGAGGTCGGCTCGCCGCCGATGTCCGTGCCGCACCTGGACACCCGCGTGGTGGACGGCAAGAAATCCCTGCTGTTCGGCCCCTATGCCGGTTTCTCCACCAAGTTCCTGCGCCATGGCTCGTTCCTCGACCTGCCGCTGTCGGTACGCCCGGGCAACATCCTGCCGATGCTCTCGGTGGCCCGCGACAACATGGACCTGACCCGCTACCTGATCGGCCAGGTCATGCAGTCGCCGGAACAGCGCCTGGAAGCCCTGCGCAAGTTCTACCCCGAAGCCAGGGCCGAGGACTGGCGCCTGGAAGTCGCCGGCCAGCGCGTGCAGATCATCAAGAAAGATCCGAAGAAAGGCGGCATCCTGCAGTTCGGCACCGAGCTGGTGGCCGCCCACGACGGCTCCATCGCCGCCCTGCTGGGCGCCTCGCCGGGCGCCTCGGTGACCGTCTCGATCATGCTCGGCCTGATCGAGCGCTGCTTCCCGGAGCAGGCCCGCTCGCCGGAGTGGAGCGCCAAGCTGAAGGAAATCTTCCCGGCTCGCGAGAAAGAGCTGGAAAGCGACGCCGAGCTGTACCGCAGCGTCAGCAGCCGTTGCAGCGAGGTGCTGGAACTGACCGCGAAGAACGACGTGCAGGCCCCGGTCAACGCCGAGTGAGCCGCGCTACGGAACAAGCCGCCTTCGGGCGGCTTTTTCATTTGTGGAGTCAGGCGCCGGCCTCGCAATTGATCATCCAGGACACCCCGAAACGGTCCACCAGGGTACCGAAACAGGGCGACCAGAAGGTCTTGCCCAACTCCAGCTCGACCCGCCCGCCGTCCTCCAGCAAGGCGTCATAGCAGCGCCGCGCCTGCTGCGGGTCGCGGGTATTCAGCGAAAGGGAAATCCCGGAGATCGGCTGCAACGCCGGCCCGTGCCCGTCCGAGGCCATGATCTGGCTGTCGCCGATCTGCAGGTTGGCGTGCATCACCTTGTCGCACCAGCCTTCCGGCACCACCACCGGACCGGGCGCCTCGTCGAAACGGAACAGGAAACTCACCCTGGCACCGATGGCGTGTTCATAGAAACGCAGGGCCTCTTCGCAACGGCCGTTGAAGCAGACGTAGGGCTGGACGTACATGGGAACCTCGGCAGGCTGTTTTTCCTGTGAGTGTAGAAAAGCAGCAGCCTCTCGCAGAGCGAATAAAGCAGTCCTGGCCATTCGCCCCCCCTTGTCTCCCTGGCGCTCCGCAATGCGAGAAGGCCCGTATGCCTATCGTCCCTTGCCACCGCCAGCCGTCATTCGGGTGCTGGCGTTCGCCGACGGGTGGGATTCTTCGGCGGGCCGCGCAACGAAAAAGCCCGCCGAAGGGCGGGCTTTTCACCGCATGGCCGGCTCAGGCGCCCTTGGCCGCCTGCAGCGCTTCGATGTAGGGCGCGGCCTGGCGCTGGTCGGCGACCAGGGCGACGAAGTCGTTGCCCTTGGCGTCGCGCGCATCGAGATCGTAGCCGGCCTCGCGGAAGAAGGTGAGGAAGCGCTCAAAGTCGTCGATGCGCAGGCCGCGATAGGCCTTGATCAGCTTGTGCAGCGAGGGGGGCGTGTCGTCGGCCGGCTCGACGCCGAGGAACAGCTTGATCGACTCGTCACTGATCTCTTCGCCAATGATCTGTTTCTTGTCTTTGCGCATCGCTTTCTCTCAACGGCTCTGGGGCCGGGCTCGCCCGGCGCGGGATAAGGCCAGGCAGTTTACTCCCGGCGCGCGGCGAGGCTCAACGCGCGCGTACCGCGCCGGTGTGCAGGTCGGCCCAGACATGGCCGTTGGGATAGGCGAGGAACTGGCAATAGACCGTCTGGTTGCGCAGCAGGTCGAGCAACGCCGGGTACTGCGCCAGCGGGTAGTTGAGCGTGAGGGTGCGGGTCCCGGCATCGTAGACCGGCTTCTTCAGGCTCTTGCCTTCGCTGTCGAACTGGATCAGCACCTGGGCCAGGGTCGCGCCCTTGCTCAGCGGCTTGCCCTTCAGGCGCAGCAGGGTCGGCGTGGTGATCGGGATCGGCTGCTGGTTGGACTGCCGCTGGTTGCCCAGCACCACGCTGTACTCGGTGATCTGGATCAGTTGCTGCTGCTCCGGCGCCTCCTGGCGCAACTGGCCGTCGTCGGGCGGCAGGAAGCGCGCGTGCATCGGGGGATTCTCGGCGGCCAGGCCGGCCAGACTGACGAACAGGAGCAGGGAGCCGCACAGGCTACGGGCGAACATCGGGACCTCCGGACAGGGCGAGCCGGCACTCTAGCATGGCTGCCGACCCGCCGCCGAAGCGCTCAGGCGAACTGGGCGCGCATCCAGTCCCGGTAGGCCGGCGCATCGGCGCTGCCTTCGGCAGGCGCCCAACTGGCGAACTCGCCTTCGCCGAGCGGGCGGTAAGGCCCGGCCTTGCATTCGAACAGGATGCTGTCCGGCTCCAGCACCACCAGGGCATGGAACACCCCGGGCGGCAGGTCGACACCGGGGCAGTCCCCAGCGGCGCTCAACTCGCGCTTGTCGAGGAGTTCCCCGTCCTCGGCGAAGACCAGCAGGCCGAGACGGCCCTTGAGCACGATCAGCGCCTCGGCCTTGCCCGCATCCAGGTGCCGGTGCGGCGGGATGTAGGTATTCGGCTGGAGGCCCACTGCCATGCGGTGGCAGGGCTCCTCCATGCGGTGGAAGTTGTGATGCTGGCGACCACGCGGCGCGTTACCCGCCCCGCTCGCCAGTTCGGCGAACAATTGCTGGTCGAGGTAGCGCGGTCCGGCCATCTCAGAGCCCCTTGACCGCGAAGATGCCCGCGGCGTTGCGCCAGTAGCCCTTGTAGTCCATGCCGTAGCCGAACACGTAGCGGTCGGCGCAGTAGAGGCCGGTGAAGCTGGCCTTGAGGTCGGGCCGGGCCTTGCGCTCGTGTTCCTTGTCCACCAGTACGGCGGTGTGCACCGCGCGTGCGCCGGCATGCTTGCAGAAGTCGATGATCGCCGAGAGGGTGTGCCCTTCGTCGAGGATGTCGTCGATGATCAGCACGTCACGGTCGATGAAGGAGATTTCCGGCTTGGCCTTCCAGAACAGTTCGCCGCCGGAGGTCTCGTTGCGGTAACGGGTCGCATGCAGGTAGGACAGTTCGAGGGGGAAGTCGAGCAGCGGGAGCAGCTTGCCGGAGAAGATCAGGCCGCCGTTCATCACGCAGAAGACCACCGGGTTGGTCTCGCCGAGATCGCGGTTGATCGCCTCGGCGACGCGACCGATGGCTGCCTCGACCTCGTCGTTGTTGAACAGGCAGTCGGCTTCCGCCATGACTTGGCGGATGTGCGCGAGATCGACGGACATGGTGCTTCTCCCTGGCTGGGCTGAGAAAAAGTCGGCAAAGGTACTCATCCGGTCGCCATCGGGCAACCCCCGGCGGTCGAGTGCGAATCAGAATAATGGTCCAGACTGTGCGGAATGCATTACGCTAGCGCAATTTTTTTGCCCGCCCCCGTTGGAGACAGTCGCCCATGCCCGTACATGAGATCCGCCACCCCCTCATCCGCCACAAACTGGGCCTGATGCGCCGTGCCGATATCAGCACCAAGAACTTCCGCGAACTGGCCCAGGAAGTCGGCGCCCTGCTGACCTACGAGGCGACCAAGGACCTGCCCCTGGAACAGTACGAAATCCCCGGATGGGCCGGCCCGGTGACGGTGGAGAAGATCTCCGGGAAGAAGATCACCGTGGTCCCGATCCTGCGCGCCGGCATCGGCATGCTCGACGGCGTGCTCAGCCTGATTCCCGGCGCCAAGGTCAGCGCGGTCGGCGTCGCCCGCAACGAAGAGACCCTGGAAGCACGCACCTACCTGGAAAAACTGGCGCCGGACATCGCCGAGCGCCGCTCGCTGATCATCGACCCGATGCTCGCCACCGGTGGCTCGATGGTCGCCACCATCGACCTGCTGAAGAAGGCCGGCAGCAAGGAAATCCGCGCCATGGTGCTGGTCGCCGCCCCCGAGGGCATCGAGGCGGTACGCAAGGCCCACCCGGACGTGATCATCTATACCGCCTCGATCGACGAGAAGCTCGACGAGAACGGCTACATCATTCCGGGCCTGGGCGACGCCGGCGACAAGATCTTCGGTACCAAGCAGAAGGAAGCCTGAACATGGGCGATGCCTTCCAGGAGCCGCTCTGGCGCCAGGTGCTGTCAGGCGCGCAGATGCTGTTCGTCGCCTTCGGCGCGCTGGTGCTGATGCCGCTGATCACCGGTCTGGATCCCAACGTCGCGCTGTTCACCGCCGGCCTCGGGACCCTGCTGTTCCAATTGGTGACCGGGCGCCAGGTACCGGTGTTCCTCGCCTCCAGCTTCGCCTTCATCACCCCGATCATCCTCGCCAAGGGCCAGTTCGGCCTGGCCGCGACCATGGGCGGGGTAGTCGCCGCCGGCTTCGTCTACACCTTCATGGGCCTGGCGGTGAAGATCAAGGGCACCGGCTTCATCGATAAACTGCTGCCGCCGGTGGTGATCGGCCCGGTGATCATCTCGATCGGCCTGGCGATGGCGCCGATCGCGGCGAACATGGCGATGGGCAAGGCCGGCGACGGCAGCGAGTTGCTGCCGTACCGCACCGCGATGATGATCTCGATGCCGGCGCTGCTCACCACCCTGGTGGTGGCGGTATTCGGCAAGGGTATCTTCCGCCTGGTGCCGATCATCGCCGGCGTGCTGGTCGGCTTCGCCCTGTCGTTCGTCTTCGGCGTGGTCGACACCGCCGCAATCGTCGCCGCACCCTGGCTGGAGCTGCCGAAATTCACCGCGCCGGAATTCAACTGGCAGGCGATCCTGTTCATCGTCCCGGTGGCCCTGGCCCCGGCCATCGAGCATATCGGCGGGGTCATCGCGGTGGGCGGCGTCACCGGCCAGGACTACCTGAAGAAGCCCGGCCTGCACCGCACCCTCCTCGGCGACGGCCTGGCCACCTCGGCCGCCGGCCTGTTCGGCGGACCGCCCAACACCACCTACGCGGAAGTCACCGGCGCAGTGATGCTGACCAAGAACTACAACCCGAAGATCATGACCTGGGCGGCGGTGATCGCCATCACCCTGGCCTTCGTCGGCAAGTTCGGCGCGATCCTGCAAAGCATCCCGGTACCGGTGATGGGCGGCATCCTCTGCCTGCTGTTCGGCACCATCGCCTCGGTCGGCATGAACACCCTGATCCGGCACAAGGTCGATCTCTCGGAAGCGCGCAACCTGGTGATCGTCTCGGTGACCCTGGTGTTCGGCATCGGCGGCGTGCTGATCGGCAGCGGTACCGGTCCCGACGACATCGGCCTGAAGGGCATCGCCCTGTGCGCCATCGTCGCCATCGTCCTCAACCTGCTGCTGCCGGGCAACGACGGCTGGCAGAACAAGGCGCTCGACGAACAGCACAAGGATTCGCACTGAAACCAACGGGCGGAACACTTCGCTGTTCCGTCCGTATTCCACCCGCCTCGTTATTTTCAAATCATGTAGTCAATCGCTTACTACTTTGTAATTAAACTTCCTTGCATTTCCCAAATAACCACGCCATCTGACTAGCAGAGATTTACTCGCGCTGCTATATAGCCAGTCAAACATGACTGGCTAGCCGCTCTGCGCCGCACCCGGCGCGTCGTCAGCCATGAACTTCGAGTTTGGCGGATATATAAGGCCGATCATTTAAAGTCGTGGGAACTTTATTTATCCGCCAACGTCCTTCTGCGCCACCGACATTCATTATCGACAGGAAGTTAGAGATGAATAAACGCACTCCGGCAGTCTTGTTGTTCTGTGCCTGCGCCAGCCTGCTGGGCACCGCCCAGGCCGCCGGTACGCTAATCGGCCAGGTCGGAGTGCAGATGGTCATCGGTGCCGGCTGCACCATCATCAACGGCAGCGTCAGCGGCGGTATCAACCAGTGGGGAACCCTGGACTTCGGCAGCCATTCCGACCTCACCAACGTGGTCGACGCGCAGACCGTCGGCACCAGCGGCAATATCCAGATCCAGTGCAGCACCGGCCTGACCCCGAGCCTGACGGTGAACGCAGGCCTGCACGCCAGCGGCGGCCAGCGCTACATGCAGAACACCACCACCACCACCAGCACCATCGCCTACAACATCTATTCGGACGCCGCGCGCAGCGCGCTGATCCAGGCCAACACACCGGTGGACATCTCCTCGGTCTCCACCGGCACCGCGGTCAACATCCCCCTCTATGGCCGCGTGGTGCCCACCGGACAAAGCACACCCACGCCGACGGCGGGGACCTACACCGACACCCTGCTGGTCACCATCGCCTGGTAAGACGCGCCGCCAGGCGCGGCGCCGGGCAGCATGGTCCTGGGGGGACCGATGAGCCTGAACCGCTACTTCACCGGAGGACTGCTCTGCCTGCTCGGCTGCAACCCGGCAAACGCGCAGACCGCCACCATCGTCCTGAGCGCCACGCTGCTCCCGGCCTGCGAGGCAGGTAGCGTCGGCAGCGGCGGCGCGATCACCTTCGGCACCCTCGACTTCGGCCAGTACGCCTCCCTGAACAACGCCATCAGCGCCACCAGCCAGCAAGGCGCAGGCTCCATCCGGGTCAAGTGCGTCAGCGGCCAGACCTATGCGATCACGCTCGACGGCGGGCTCTACGGCAGCGTCGCCACGCGGCGCATGGCGAACATCGCCAACACCGCCCTCACCCTGACCTACAACCTGTACAGCGACCGCCCCGGCGGCATCGTCTGGGACAACACCACCGGCGTTGCCGCCACCGGCAACGGCAACGACCAGTGGTACCCCATCTACGGCCTGGTGCCGGCACAGACCACGCCGGTCGCCGGGACCTACCGCGACACCGTCAACGTGACCATCAGCTGGTGATGCCGATGTCCAGCCGGCATCTACTCCTGTCGCTTCTCCTGCTCCCGCTGCCGAGCCTGGTCGCGCATGCCGATCCATCGCCGATCAGCCGCGCCTTCCAGGTCCAGGCGGTGGTCGCCAACGGCTGCGCCTTCGGCACCGCCATCAGCAACAACGCCTATGACCTCGGCACCCTGAGCTTCGGCACCCTCGGCAACCTGGCCAGTCCGGTTAACGTCGCCAGCAGCTCCGGGGCCGGCTCCATCGTCCTGACCTGCACTCCGGGAATGACCGTCTCCGTCGCCCTCGACTACGGGGTCAATGGCGGCAGCAGCAGCCAGCGCTACCTGAAGCGGGTGAGCGGTAACGAGACCCTCGCCTACCAGCTCTACCAGGATGCCGCCTACTCCCAGGTCTGGGGCAACGGGGCACTCGCGCGGACCATCGCCAACTTTCCCGCCAGCACCCAGACCTACACGGTATACGCGCGCCTGTTCGCGGTCGGCAGCCTGCCGTCCGCCGGCAACTACCGCGATACCGTCACCGTCACCCTTTCGTTCTGAGCCGTCATGGAGGATCACATGCCCAGTCCACACCTACCTCTCCGCCCCGGCCGCTGGCTTGCGGCGCTGCTGGCGCTGTTCCTGGGCGGCCCGGCACAAGCCGCCAGTGCGGTGCTGATCTGGCCGATCAACCCGGCCATCGAAGCCGACCAACCGGCCACGGCGCTGTGGCTGGAGAATCGCGGCAAGCAACCGGTGACCCTGCAGGTGCGCGTGCTCGGCTGGTCCCAGGCGGATTTCCAGGACGTCTATCGCAACCAGCAGGCAGTGATTCCCAGCCCGCCCTTCGTCAAGGTCGAGCCGGGCCGCCGGCAACTGGTCCGGCTGATCCGCCAGGGCGGCCAGCCCAGCACGCCGGAGGACGCCTACCGGGTGCTGATCGACGAAGTGCCCGACGGCAGCGCGGGGCAGACGCAACGAAGCCCCGGTCTCGCCCTGCAGTTCCAGATGCGCTATTCGGTACCGCTGTTCGTCAGCGCCGACGGCGTCTGGACCCAGCCCCGCAGCGATGTCGAGCGCGACCCGGCCGACGCGACCCGGCCGAAGCTGGCCTGGCGGCTGGTCGAGGAACAGGGCAAGCGTTACCTGCAGGTGCGCAACGAGGGTAGCGTGCACGCCCGCCTCAGCCATGTCCGCTGGGAGGGCAACGGCCGCAGCCTGGCGCTGCTGGACGGCCTGCTCGGCTACGTGCTGCCCGGCCGGCAGATGCGCTGGCCGCTGCCGCCGGGGCTGCTGCCGGACGCCGGCATGACCCTGAAACTGCAACTGGCGGACAACGACGCGCCGATCAGCGTTCCCGGGTACTGAGGCGGACGTCGGTCCCGTGCCTCGCCCGTGTCAGCGGCGCTCTCGCCACCACCGCTCGCTACTGATCGGCCTGGCGCTGCTCTCCCCTGTCCATGCGGCGGACTACCTGGCCGGACTGCCGCCGCCGCAACCCGCTCCGTCCGGCGGCGGCAACGTCCTCTACTACCTGGAACTGGTGATCAACGGCCGCGACAGCGGCCAGGTGGTGCCGGTCAACGCCGCCGATGGCCATTACCTGCTCGACGCCGCGGCCCTGCGCGAAGCCGGCGTGCGCCTGCCTGGCAACCCCGCCGGACAGGTCGCGGTGGACGCCCTGCCCGAGGTCCGGGCGGACTATGACAGCGCCAGCCAGCAACTGCACCTGCAAGTGCCGCCGGACTGGCTGCCGGAGCAGCGCTTCGACGATCCCGGACTGGTCGCCCGCGCCCCGGCGCGCAGCAGCCTCGGCGCGCTGTTCAACTACGACCTGTACTACTCGGACCCCGCCGACGGCGCCACGCCCTGGCTTTCCGCGCTGCTCGAGCAACGTCTGTTCGACGGCTTCGGGGTGATCTCCAACACCGGCGTCTACACCCGCTATTTCGGCGACGCCGACAACCTCGACAGCCGCTACCTGCGCTACGACACCTACTGGCTGTACAACGACGAACGCAACATGCACAGCTACCAACTGGGCGACTACGTCAACGGCGCGCTGAACTGGACCACCCCGGTACGCATGGGCGGCTTTCGCTTCGCCCGCAACTTCGGCGTACGTCCGGACCTGGTCACCTATCCGCTGCTGCGCTTCGACGGCCAGGCCGCCGTACCCAGCACCGTCGACCTGTTCATCAACGGCTACAAGGCCAGCAGCGCCGACCTGCAGCCCGGTCCCTTCGCCATCAGCAACGTGCCGTATATCAACGGAGCCGGCGAAGCCACGGTGGTGACCACCGACGCCCAGGGCCGACAAGTGGTGACCAGCCTGCCGTTCTACGTATCCAACACCCTGCTGGCGCGCGGCCTGAGCGATTTCGACCTGTCCGTCGGGCGCCTGCGCGACGACTACGGCCTGCGCAACTTTTCCTATGCCGACAACGCCGCCAGCGGCATCTACCGCTACGGCGTCAGCGACCGCCTGACCCTCTCCACCCACGCCGAGGCCGCCAGCGACCTGCGCCTGCTCGGCATCGGCGGCGACATCGCCGTGGCCACCTTCGGCACCCTCAGCCTGGCGGCCAGCGGCAGCGACGGCCAGGGCGACAGCGGCCAGCAATACCTGCTCGGCTACTCCTACTATTCGCGACGGCTCGGCCTCAGCCTGCAACACATCGAGCGCAGCGCCGGCTATGGCGACCTCGGCACCCTGGACGGCAAGTACCAGTTGAGCCGGCGCACCGACCAGGCTACCGCCAGCCTGACCTTCGACGAGCAGGGCACCATCGGTGCCGGCTACTTCGACATCCGCGCCCGCGACGGCAGCCGCACGCGCCTGGCCAACCTCTCCTACAGCCGCCCGATCGGCAGCCGTAGCAGCTTCTACCTGGCGCTGAACAAAGATCTCGACGGCGACGGCTACAGCGCGCTGATGCAACTGGTGATTCCCTTCGACATCAACGGCCTGCTGAACATCGGCGTCACCCGCGACAGCGACCGGCGCTACAGCGAGCGGGTGATCTGGAGCCGCTCCACGCCGAGCCAGGGCGGCCTCGGCTGGAACCTCGGCTATGGCGGCGGCGCCAGCCGCTACCAGCAGGCCGACCTGACCTGGCGCATGCAGAACGTGCAACTGCAGGGCGGCCTCTATGGCGAGACCGGCAACTACACGCGCTGGGCCGATCTCAGCGGCTCGCTGGTATGGATGGACAACGCCATGTTCGCCAGCAACCGGATCAACGACGCCTTCGTCCTGGTCAGCACCAAGGGTTATCCACAGGTGCCGATCCGCTACGAGAACCAACTGATGGGCAGCACCGACGACAACGGCCATCTGCTGGTGCCCTGGGTCGCGGCCTACTACCCGGCGAAGTTCCAGATCGAGCCGCTGGACCTTCCGGCCAACGTCAGCGCGCCCGAAGTCGAGCAGCGCGTGGCGGTACGCCAGGGCAGCGGCCTGCTGCTGGATTTCCCGATCCGTGCCGTGGTCGCCGCCAGCATCAGCCTGGTGGACGAGCGCGGCGAACCGCTGCCGCTGGGTAGCCGGGCCGAAGAAACCGGCAGCGGCCAGCGCGCCAGCGTCGGCTGGGACGGCCAGGTCTATTTCGAAGGATTGCAAAGCGACAACCAGCTACGCGTGGTCCGCCCCGACGGCCGGGCCTGCCAGGCACGCTTCCGCCTGGACACGCGCAAACCCACCGTCAGCCAGGTCGGCCCGCTGGCCTGCTCGGCCCCCATCGGAGATACGCCATGAGCCGCCACTCCACGTCCGCCTGCCTGCTCGGCTTCGCTACGCTCTGCGCCAGCCCGTTGCTGCTCGCCGCCTGCACCACCAGCTCCGGCACCGGCAATTTCGGCAGCCTGAGCTCGTTCACCGTGGCCAGCACCGCCCAGACCATCACCGGCACCACCGGCTTCAAGTGCACCGGCAGCCTGTTGTCGATCCTCAGCACCAACACCATCGACGCGACCATCGCCAGCACCGCCAATCCGCTGGGCACCACGCCGCGGCTGTACAACGCCGCCAGCGGCACCTACCTGCCCTACAGCATCTGCAAGGACAACGGTTGCGGCACCGTCTACAACGTCGGCTCGACGGTACGCTGGAGCAGCACCACCTTCCTCGGCATCCTCGGCCTGTTCAACGCCACCGACGGCAGCCTGCCGCTGTACCTGCGCACCGCCACCGGGGTGACCCTGCCGGCCGGCACCTATACCGATACCATCGGCCTGAACTGGGCCTGGTACCTGTGCGCGGCGGGCATCGGCCCAGTCTGCGTATACGACGACGGCACCGCCAGCAGCAGCGTCAACGTTACCCTGACGGTGCTCAAGGACTGCTTCATCGACAGCGCTCCGGACCTCAGCTTCGGCAGCGCCGCGCTGGTCTCGGCCTTCACCGCGGTGAACCAGAACATTGGCGTGCGCTGCACCCTGAACGCCACCTATACCATCGGCTTCGACAACGGCAACAACTTCAGCGGCGGCTGGCGGCGAATGCTCAGCGGCGCCAACGCGATCCAGTACAACCTCTACAAACCGGGCGACTCGACGGTCTGGACCACCAGCAACACCCAGGCAGGCACCGGTAGCGGCGCCGCGCAGAACGTGCCGTACCGGGCCATCGTCAACCCGGCACAGGGCAACGTCCCCGCCGGTACCTACAGCGATACCGTGCGGGTCATCCTCACCTACTGAGTCAGGCCGGCTGCCGGGACGCCTTCCAATCCTCGCCGCCCTCGCCTTCCCGTCGCAGGCTCCAGTCCTTCAGGTGCTCCAGGCTGGCGCGATAGGGCTTGAGGCCGATCCCCAGCAGGACCACCGCGCCGAGCACCGCGGCCAGGGTCACCAGCAGCAGCGCGTAGCGCAGCGCCATGTCGTCGGCGAAGACGAAATCGGTGACCAGCGCCACCGCCGTCGGGCCCACGCCGAGACCGAACAGGGTGACCACGAACAGGTAGATCGCCGAGGCCTGGCCGCGCATCGAGTTGGGCATGATCTCCTGGATCGCCGCCGGGGCCACGCCGAACGGCATGCTCAGGAAGAACACCGTCGGCGCCATCAGCGCCGCCGCCCAATTGGCGTTGTCCAGCAGCGGATAGACCAGGGTGAAGGGAATCACCGCCCAGGCGGCGAGCAGCCCGACGCGCATGTTCGCGTCGCTGCGCCCGCGCTTCGCCCAGTAGTCGGCCAGGCGCCCGCCGAAGACGATGCCGAGACAGCCGAACACCGCGACGATGCTGCCGTAGACCACCCCGACATGACCGGCGTCCCAGCCGTGGGTGCGGACGAAGAAGGTCGGCACCCAGGCGCCGCTGCCGTAGCCGGCGAAGGACAGGCAGGCGAAACCGAAGTTGTGGCAGAGCACGGTCTTGCGGTTGGCCCGCAGGTAGGCGCCGACCTCGCCCAGCGGCACCGCCACGCCTGCGCCGACTCCGCGCCGAGCCGGCTCGCGGATCGCCAGCAGCAACAGGCAGAAGAGCACGCCGGCGGCGCCGAGGATGAGGAAGATCAGTTGCCACGGGCGCACCTCGCCGAACAGCGGCAGGTGCACGTCGCCCTGGGCCGAGGCGAACTTGATCACCAGCCCGCCGAGCAGGAAGGCCAGCCCCGAGCCCAGGTAGATGCCCATCGAGTAGACGCTGATCGCCGTCGCCCGACGCTCGCGCGGGAAGCTGTCGGCGATCAGCGAATAGGCCGCTGGCGACAGCGCCGCCTCGCCGACCCCGACGCCGACCCGGAAGGTGAGGAATTGCCAATAGCTGCGCGCCAGACCGCAGGCCGCGGTCATCGCGCTCCACACCAGCACGCCGAACAGGATCAGACCGCGCCGGCTGCGGTTGTCGGCCATGCGTCCGAGCGGGATACCGCAAAGGGTGTAGAACAGGGCGAAGGACAAGCCCATCAGCAGGCTCATTTCCGTGTCGCTGATGGCCAGGTCGCGGCGGATCGGGCCGACCAGCAGGTTGAGGATCTGCCGGTCGATGAAGGACAGCACATAGGCGACCATGAGGATCGCCACCGTGGTCCAGGCCGCAAGGTTGGAGGGATAGCCGTTATTGTTGTTATGCATGCCGAACTCCTGGACGCCGCCGAAGCGGCGGATGCGAAGGGAGGGTCGACAGGCAGGATAAGCCGGCAACATCCGGGCTTATACCCAGGGCAAGGGACTATAGAACTGCTGAATGCGGGAAGCGGGTTCCGGCGAATGACCGCTAGGTCATTCGCCGCCGCATGCGCTCAGAGCCTGTCCAGCATCTCGCGAGCTGGGCGGGGAAGCGGAGCTGACGAGCGGCACATGAGCACTTCAAAGCCGTCATACCGCGCCGCGCAGCGGATCATGAACAGGCTCTCAGAGCGGCCTGGCCAAGCGCCCGCTCATCTCGGCCAGGGCGCCGACCCAGGCGGGGTGGTCGTTGAGGCAGGGAATCAGCACCAGGTCCTCGCCGCCGGCACTGATGAACTGCTCGCGGCCGCGCATGCCGATTTCCTCCAGAGTCTCGATGCAGTCGGCGACGAACGCCGGGCACATCACCAGCAGGCGCTTCACCCCACGCTGCACCAGTTCGTCGAGCTTGGCGTCGGTATAGGGCTCGATCCACTTGGCGCGCCCCAGGCGCGACTGGAACGCCACCGACCAGCGCCCCTGCTCCAGGCCGGCGCGCTCGGCGAAGGCCTCGGCGGTGCGCAGGCACTGGCTGCGGTAGCAGAGGGCGAGGGCTTCGGGGCTGACGTTGCGGCTGTTCTCGGCCAGCAGGTCGTGGGCAGGATCCTTCACCAGCTTGCGGATGTGCCGCTCGGGCAAGCCATGGAAGCTCAGCAACAGATGGTCGTGGGGCTGCTGCAGGTACGGACGCACGCTTTCCACCAGGGCATCGAGGTAGACCGGCTGGTCGTAGAACGGCGGCAGCGTGCTGACCTCCAGGCCCAGGCGATGGGCGGCGATCACCCGACGCACCTCTTGTTCGGCGGTGGTCGTGGTGCTGTCGGCGAACTGCGGATACAGCGGCGCCAGGGTCACCCGCCGGATACCACGGCGCGCCAGGTCGAGCAGGACCTTCTCGATGGCCGGCTGGCCGTAGCGCATCGCCAGTTCCACCGGTCCATGCGGCCAGTGCGGCTTCATCGCTTCCTGCAGGCGACGACTGAGGACGATCAGTGGCGACCCTTCGTCCCACCAGATCGAGCTGTAGGCGTGCGCCGATTCGGCCGGACGCTTGATCAGGATCAGCGACACCAGCAGGCGCCGCAGCGGCCAGGGTAGGTCGACCACGTAGGGATCCATGAGGAACTGGTCGAGATAGCGGCGGACATCCTCCACCCGGGTCGAATCCGGGGAGCCCAGGTTGAGCAACAGCAGGGCATTCTCGGTCATGCCTGATCCTTTCGTCGGGCGTCCAGGACATCGGCCAGCGCCACGTCCAGGTCGGTGAATTGAAAACGGTAGCCGGCGTCCTGCAAGCGTTGCGGCAAGGCTCGCTGGCCGCCGAGCAGCAATCCGGACATTTCTCCCAGCCCGAGGCGCAGGACGAACCCGGGGGTCGGTATCCGCGCCGGCTTGTGCAGCGCCCGGCCCAGGGCCTTGGCGAAATCGCGGTTGCGCGCCGGGTTGGGAGCGCACGCATTATAGGGACCGCTGGCATCGGGCCGCCGCAAAAGAAAATCGATCAGCTCGATTTGATCCTCGATATGAATCCACGGCATCCATTGCCGGCCGTCACCCAGCGGTCCACCCAGGCCTAGCCGGTAGAGCGGCAACAGGCGCTCGAGGAAACCGCCCTCGGGGGCCAGCACCAGGCCGGTGCGCAGCAGCACGACACGGGTGCCGAGCTTCTCCGCCTCGCGGGCGATCTGCTCCCAGGCGAGGCATAGCTCGCTGGCGAAATCCTCGCCGGCCGCCGCCCCCTCCTCGGTCACCGGGCGCTCGCCGCTGTCGCCATACCAACCCACCGCAGAACCCGATAACAGAAGGTCCGGGCGCTGCTCGCGAGCGTCCAGCCATTCCACCAGGCGCTCGGTAAGGCGTACCCGGCTTTCCCACAGCAGCGCCTTGCGCTTGTGGCTCCAGGGTTTGTCCGCGATCGGCTCGCCGGCCAGGTTGACCACCGCGTCGAGCGGCTGGTCGCCGTACTCGTCGAAACGATCGATGCCGCGCACGCCGGCGCCGCACAGCGATTCCACCTGCTGCGGCCGCCGGCTGAACACGGTCAGCCGGTGCCCGGCCTGTCGCCAGCGGGCGCACAGGCGGCGTCCCATCAGGCCGGTACCGCCGGTCAAGAGAATGTGCATGGCTGTCTCCTCGTTTTGCCTGCGTGCCCTTTCAGTCTGGACCCTGGACATCGATCTGCCCGATGACCGTGCATCCTCCCCCCATTCCGGCGTTATCCTGTGAATGGAAGATCCGTCGGCTCCGGCCGGGGAACCCTGGCGTCGTTTTCGACTCAGCCAAGGAACAGGGCTTGCATCGCATTGGTGCCTTAGTGAACGGCGCCAGCCGTCTATTCTTCAGATAACTCGGTTGATACTTCCGAACGGAACGTCTGAAGGTTCGACAGGCCAGGAAGCGAGCCGTGCGCCGCAAGCGCGCCATCGGCGCGACGCAAGGTGCGCCTCGAAGCACGCGCAACACTGTACATTAAATCAAACTTGTACAAGAAACCTGATTCGCCTGTCCAGACGCTACACAACCAGAGAGGCATGTCATGAGCGTCCCCATCGCCATCATCGGTACTGGCATCGCCGGGCTTTCCGCCGCCCACGCATTGAGATCCGCCGGCCAGACCGTACAACTGTTCGACAAGGGCCACGGCAGCGGCGGCCGCATGGCCAGCAAGCGCAGCGAGGCCGGCACGCTGGACCTCGGCGCGCAATACTTCACCGCCCGCGACCGGCGCTTCCTCGACGCCTTGCAACACTGGCGCGAGGAAGGCTGGGTGGACGAGTGGAAACCCGCTCTCTACCAATACCGCGACGGCCAACTGAGCCCCTCCCCGGACGAGCAGCCACGCTGGGTCGGCATCCCACGGATGAGTGCGATCACCCGCGCCCTGCTCACCGATCTGCAAGTGGTCTTCTCCTGCCGCATCACCGAAGTCTTCCGCGGCAAGCAGCACTGGCACCTGCAGGACGCCGAGGGACAGAACCACGGTCCGTTCAACCAGGTCCTGATCGCCATCCCCGCTCCCCAGGCCACGCCGCTGCTGGCCAGCGTGCCGAAACTGGCGGCCACCGCCGCGAGCGTGGTCATGGAGCCGACCTGGGCGGTGGCGCTGGGCTTCCGCGAGGTACTCGACACCCCGGTGCAGGGCTGCTTCGTGCACGGCAGTCCGATCGCCTGGCTGGCCTGCAATCGCAGCAAGCCGGGGCGCGACACCGCCCTCGACACCTGGGTGCTGCACGCCACCAGCCAGTGGAGCCGGCAGCACATCGACATGGCCAAGGAGGACGTGGTCGAGCACCTGCGCTGCGCCTTCGCCGAAGTGATCGGCTGCGCCGTACCGGAAGCCGCCTTCAGCATCGCCCACCGCTGGCTCTATGCACGCCCGGCGGAGGCTCACCAGTGGGGCGCCCTCGGCGATCCCGACCTGGGCATCTACGCCTGCGGCGACTGGTGCTCCAGCGGCCGCGTCGAAGGCGCCTGGCTCAGCGGCCAGGAAGCCGCGCGGCGCCTGCTGGAACATCTCTGAGGGGATCGGGCCGTCGCCTGGCGGCCCGATGTGACAAGAAAATACCTATACAAATACATTGACCTGTACAAGATAAGTTCTAGGATGTGTCGTATGACCGCCCGGCTGTCGAGCTGCGCGCGAACCTCCTTTCCCCTCGGGAGACGACACCGATGCACGAATCTCACCCTTCCCTGACGCCCCGACTCGGCATCAGCGCCTGCCTGCTCGGCGAACCGGTGCGCTTCAACGGCGGCCACAAGCGATCCGCGCTTTGCGAGGAACTGGCGCGACACGTCGAATTCGTCTCCTTCTGCCCGGAACAGGCCATCGGCCTGGGCACGCCGCGCCCGGCGATTCGCCTGGAAGGCACTCCGGCAGCCGCCGAGGCGCGGAGCCGCGACGGCCTGGTGGTCGGCGGAGCGCTCGCCGAATATGCGCGGCGAGTGGCGCAACGGGCGGATGCGCTGGACGGGTTCATCTTCATGCAACGTTCGCCGTCCTGCGGGCTGCAACGGGTCAAGGTCTACCCTGAAGGCGGCGGCGCGCCGCGCGCCGAAGGCCGTGGACGCTTCGCCGCAGCCCTTTGCGAAGCCTTGCCGGAGCTACCGGTGGAAGAAGAAGGCCGGCTGCACGATCCGGTCCTGCGGGAGAACTTCCTCACCCGCGTGTTCGCCCATGCCCACTGGCAGGCCTTGTGCCAGCGCGGCCTCAGCCATTCGGCCATCGTCGCCTTCCATAGCCGCTACAAGTACCAGTTGCTGGCGCATTCGCCGGAGCACTACCGCAGTCTCGGCCGCCTGCTCGGCGAAGCCGGCCACTACCAGCCGGAAGCCCTCGGCACGCGTTACTTCGGCGAGCTGATGCAGGGCCTGCGCCGCTGCGCGACCCGCGGCAGCCATGGCAACGTGTTGCTGCACCTGAGCGGCTACCTGAAACGCGACCTCGCAGCCGAAGACAGGCGTGAATTGCGCGAGCTGATCGAGCAATACCGGCATGGCAACGTGCCGCTGGTGGTACCGCTGACCCTGCTAAAGCACCACTTCCGTCGCCACCCGCATGCATACATCGCCCAGCAGGCCTACCTGCAACCGCACCCGACCGAACTCGGCCTGCGCAACGCGCTCTAGGATTTCCCGATGAACTCGCCCCACCTCGAACACGGCGGCCTGCCGATCCGCGAAGTCACTCGTCTGACCGGCGTCCATCCGGTCACCCTGCGCGCCTGGGAGCGCCGCTACGGCCTGGTGGTGCCGCAACGCACCGGCAAGGGTCACCGGCTCTACAGCGAAGAGCAGGTCGAGCGCATCCGCCGGATACTCGTCTGGCTCGAGCGTGGCGTCGCCATCAGCCAGGTGCGCGCGCTGCTGGAGCGTCCGGAGGAAACCCCGGCGGCGGATGTCGAATCCCCCTGGGAACGCCTGCACGAACAACTGCTGGACGCCATCGCCGCGCTGGCCGAGCGACGCCTCGACGATCTGTTCAACCAGGCCGCTTCGCTCTATCCGGTAGCGACCCTCTGCGAAAAGCTTCTGCAACCCTTGCTGCAGCACCTCGAACGACGCTGGCAGGGACAATTCGGCGCGCGCATGGAGCGGGCCTTCTTCTTCTCCTGGTTGCGCAGCAAGCTGGGCGCCCGCCTTTATCACCAGCAGCGGCTGCAACAGGGCGCGCCGCTGCTGCTGGTCAACCAGTCCGAGCTGTCGCTGGAACCGAACCTCTGGCTGTGCAGTTGGTTGCTCGGCAGCGGCGAGGTGCCGCTGCAGGTCTTCGACTGGCCGCTGCCACCGGCCGAACTGGCCCTGGCCTGCGAACGCCTGGAAGCTCGCGGCGTGTTGCTGTACGCCAGTCATCGCCTCAACCCGGAGCACCTGCCGCGCCTGCTGGCAGGGGTTAGCTGCCCGGTGGTGCTGGTCGGACCGGCCGTGGAGATCCAGCGCGAAGCCTTCGAAACCCTGGCGCTAGCCGGCCTGCTACTGGCGAGCACGCCCCTGGAAGCCCGCCGCCTGCTCGGCGAACGAGGCCTGTTGAACCCATGAACGGACTTCCGATGAACCTGGTCTGGTTTCGCTGCGACCTGCGAACCACCGATAACAGCGCGCTCCTCGCCGCCGCCGATGGGCGCCCTTGCGTGGCCCTCTACCTACTCAGCCCGGCGCAGTGGCGGGAACACGACGATGCGCCCTGCAAGGTCGACTTCTGGCTGCGCAACCTGGGCGAGCTGCAACGCCAGCTCGCCGCGCTGAACATCCCGCTGCTGGTGCGCGACTGCGGCCACTGGCGGCAAGCCCCGGAAGTCATCGGCCGGCTCTGCCGGGAGCTGGGAATCGGCGCGGTACACGTCAACCAGGAATACGGGGTGAACGAGGAACGCCGCGACCAGGCCGTCGGCCAACGCCTGCGCGAACAGGGCGTGGCCTTCCACAGCCACCTCGACCAGCTGTTCTTCGCCCCCGGCTCGGTGCTGACCCGAACTGGCGGCTATTTCCAGGTGTTCAGCCAGTTCCGCAAGGTCTGCCACGAACGGCTGTACCAGGCCCTGCCGGGTGTCCGCCCGCGTCCGCAGCCCCAACCACCGCACGCGCTGGCCAGCGACCCGCTGCCGGATGCCGTGCCCGCCTTCCCGCGGCCGGCCGATAGCTTGCGCCGCCTCTGGCCGGCAGGCGAAGAGGTAGCGCAGGAACGCCTGCGCGACTTCGCCGACCAGCACCTGGCCGACTACCATGAACGGCGCGACTTCCCGGCGCTTCCCGGCACCAGCCAACTGTCGCCCTACCTGGCCGCCGGCGTACTCTCGCCCAGGCAATGCCTGGACGCCGCGCTGGTTGCCAACCGCGGCGAGTTCAGCGGCGGCCAGCAAGGCGCCGCGACCTGGATCAACGAGCTGCTCTGGCGCGAGTTCTACAAGCACATCCTGGTCGGCTACCCACGGGTCTCCCGGCACCGCCCCTTCCGCGAGGAGACCGAAGCCCTGCGCTGGCGCCAGGCCCCGGCGGAACTCGAAGCCTGGCAACAGGGGCGCACCGGCATACCGATCATCGACGCGGCAATGCGCCAGTTGCTCGCCACCGGCTGGATGCACAATCGCCTGCGGATGGTGGTAGCGATGTTCCTCAGCAAGAACCTGCTGATCGACTGGCGCGAAGGCGAACGCTGGTTCATGCGCCACCTCATCGACGGTGACCTGGCGGCGAACAACGGCGGCTGGCAGTGGAGCGCATCCACCGGCACCGACGCGGTCCCCTACTTCCGCCTGTTCAATCCGCTCTCGCAGTCCGAACGCTTCGATCCACGCGGCGAGTTCATCCGCCACTGGCTGCCGGAACTGGCCGGCCTGGAGCGCAAGGCGATCCACGATCCGTCCAGCCTGGGGCTGTTCGCCGGGGTCGACTATCCACGGCCGATGGTCGACCTGAAGGCCAGCCGCGAACGGGCGCTGGCGGCTTTCCGCAACCTGCCGCCGCGCGATGGTCGCGCGTAGGGCGCGTCAGCGAGCTATCGCCTCCCGCCAAATGGCTCGCTCTTTCCATAGGGCGGCGCGGCGTGGCGGAAGAATCGCAGGCATGAAAAAGCCGGGATGAACCCGGCTTTTTTCGCCCGTGCCGACTAGATCGGGATCTTGTAGAACAGGCTGTAGGACTCAATACCGTCGTTCGGCTGTTTCAGGCCGGCGTTGGAATAGTGGATCGCCCGAACGCCGACCGACTGGCCGTTGGCGAACTTCAGGCCGGCGCCGATGCGGTCTTCGAAGTTCAGGGAGGAACCCAGGTTCTGGTCGCCGACACGGGTGCCGGAGAACGCCGCCACGCCGATACCGGCCTCGATGAATGGCTTGATCGAGTCGCCGGCGAACTCGTAGACGAATACCGGAGCGAACGACAGCGAATGCTTGCCGGCGCCTTCATCGCCACCTTCCCAATAGGTGTAGCCCGCATCCCAGTAGCCGGTCAGGCGCCCGGTGGAGGTCTGCCACCAGCTCTTGTCCCAATCCCAGCTCAGGCCCAGGCGATAGGTCATGCCCGACTGGCCGGTCGCACCGACGGCGGCCGAGACGTCCGCCGCCTGGGCGGAGGCCACGTGGACGGAGGAAAGTGCGGCCAGAACGGCCAGCGGAAGTAGTTTCTTCATTGAAACGTCCTTTTCGAAAGTTGCATGAAAGCCCCCGCATTCAAGCTGCGCATTATAAGAGCGCACTTACTAAAGCAGATACTAGACCAAACGCTTTAGTTCAAAAAATCGCTGTCACGTCTGCCAGGAACGACTAAACGACTAATTTTCCTACGCTTTCCGGGCTTCCCCAGAGGATCGGCAGGATCCTTTCCATCTCCTCCGGCAGCGCGCTGGTCCAGAAACGCGGCGTCGCGGCCTGGCCAGAGGCCAGTAGCGCCCGCGCCGACAATACGCGCTCCAGCTGCCGGGCGACAGCCGCTCCCGTATCGATCACCGCCATCTCCGCCGGGATCAGCTCGGCCAGCAGGGGTTTGACGAAGGGATAATGAGTACAGCCGAGGATCAGCGTATCGCAGCCCTGTTCGAGGATGGGCGCCAGCAGGCGTTCCAGCAGTGCCCGGGTTTGCGGCCCGTAGAGATCGCCGGCTTCGATGCGCTCGACCAGCCCCGGACAGGGCTGGGTGAAGACCTGTACGTCGCTGGCGAAGCGGTCGAGCAAGGCGGCGAAACGCGCGCTCTTCAGAGTTCCGGTGGTGGCCAGGACGCCGACCCGACCGTTGCGGGTGGCCGCCGCGGCCGGCTTCACCGCCGGCTCCATGGCCACCAGCGGCACCTGCGGATAACGTTCGCGCAATTCCGCCGCAGCCGCTGCCGTCGCGGTATTGCAGGCCAGTACCAGAGCCTTGGCGCCCTGCTCCAGAAGGAAATCACCGATCCGCTCGCAGCGTTCGCGGATGTACTCCGCGCTCTTCTCGCCGTAGGGCACATGGGCGTTGTCGGCGACGTAGAGCAACGATTCGGATGGCAGGCGCGCGCGAATCTCACGCAATACGCTGAGCCCGCCGACCCCGGAATCGAAAACGCCGACCGCGGCCGACTCAACCGCCATGGCGTTGCCCGCAGACGGCACAGGAAGGATCGCGACGCACCCGCAATTCGCGGAAGCGCGTGCCGAGGGCGTCCACCAGCAGCAGGCGGCCCACCAGCGGTTCGCCGAAACCGGCCAGCAGCTTGAGCGCCTCCAGCGCCTGCAGGCTACCGACCAGCCCCACCAGCGGACCGATCACGCCGGCCTCGCTGCAGGTCAGCTCGGCCTCGCTGCCGTGCCCGTAGAGGCAGTGGTAGCAGGGGCTTGCGTCGCGGCGGGTATCGAATACCGAAAGCTGGCCCTCGAGACGGATCGCCGCGCCGCTGACCAGCGGCTTGCCGGCGCGCACGCAGGCGACGTTGACCGCCTCGCGGGTGGCGAAGTTGTCGGTGCAGTCGAGCACCAGGTCGACCGCCGCCACGGCGGCATCGAGGGAGTCCTTGTCCAGCGCGGCGCTATGGCTGACCAGGCGGATCTGCGGATTCAGCGCGCCCAGCCGGCGCATCGCCGACTCCACCTTGCCGACACCGACGCTGGTGCCATCGTGGATGACCTGCCGTTGCAGGTTGGTCAGGTCGACCGTATCGAAATCCGCCAGGTGCAGCTCGCCGACCCCGGCCGCGGCCAGGTACAGCGCCACCGGCGAACCCAGGCCGCCAAGACCGACGATCAGTGCGCGGCTGCGCTTCAGGCGCAGCTGGCCCTCGACGTCGACCTGCGCCAGCAGGATCTGGCGACTGTAGCGCAGCAGTTCCTCGTCGCTCAGCATGCCCATTGTCCGAGAGTGATCCGCTCGTTGCCGCCGAGGTCGCGCAACGTATGTACCCCGGCGAAGCCGCGGGCGCCGAGCAGTTCGCGCACCGCCGCCCCTTGATCATAGCCGTGCTCGAGCAGCAACCAGCCTTCGTCCAGCAAATGCCGCGGCGCCTGGGCGACGATCTGGCGGATATCGTCGAGGCCATCGCTACCCGCGACCAGCGCGCTCTTCGGCTCGAAACGCACGTCGCCCTCGCTCAGGTGCGGATCGCTGGCAGGGATATACGGCGGATTGCCAACGATCATCCGGAAGCGCCGGCCATCGAGGGCGGAGAACCAGTGGCTGCGGCGCACCTCGACGTTCTCCAGGAGCAACCGCTGGCGATTGCGCTCGGCCAGCGCCACGGCCTCTTCCACACGGTCCACCGCAGTCACTGTCCATAGCGGCCGCTCGCTGGCCAGGGCCAGGGCGATGGCGCCGGTGCCGGTGCCCAGGTCGAGCACCGTAGCGGTGTCCGCCGCGAGGGTCGCCAGCGCGGTTTCCACCAGCAGTTCGGTGTCAGGGCGCGGGATCAGTGTGTGTGGCGCGACCTCCAGGTCCAGGCTCCAGAAGCCCTGGTGGCCAAGGATGTAGGCCACCGGTTCGCCGTTGCGCCGACGGGCGATCCAGTCGTCGAACCGCTCGTTGGCCTCGCGCGGCACGATGCGCTCCGGCCAGGTACGCAGGAAGCTGCGCGGCTTGCCCATCGCCGCCGCCAGCAGCAACTCGGTGTCGAGCCGGGCGCTGGGCGAATCGGGCAGTTGGGAATCCTTGAGAAGGGTACAGATAGTGGTCATGTTAGTCGCCCAGGGCCGCCAGTTGATCGGCCTGGTATTCCTGCAGCAACGGCTCGATCACCTGTTCCACCGCGCCCTCCATCACCTCGCCCAGGGAGTACAGGGTAAGGTTGATGCGATGGTCGGTGACCCGCCCTTGCGGGAAGTTGTAGGTACGGATGCGCTCCGAGCGGTCGCCCGAGCCCACCAGCAGCTTGCGCGTGCTGGCGATCGCCTGCTGCGCCGCGGCCTGCTGCTGGTCGTTGAGCTTGGCCGCCAGCCAGGCCATGGCCTTGGCGCGGTTCTTGTGCTGCGAGCGCTCTTCCTGGCACTCGACCACGATGCCGCTGGGAATGTGGGTGATGCGCACCGCCGAGTCGGTCTTGTTGACGTGCTGGCCGCCGGCGCCGGAGGAACGGTAGGTGTCCACCCGCAGGTCGGCCGGGTTGATCTCGATCGTTGCCTGTTCGTCCGGCTCCGGCAGCACCGCGACAGTGCAGGCGGAAGTGTGGATCCGGCCCTGGGATTCGGTTTCCGGCACCCGCTGCACGCGGTGCGCGCCGGACTCGAACTTGAGCTTGGCGTAGACGTTGTCGCCCTCGACCCGGGCAATCACTTCCTTGTAGCCACCGTGCTCGCCCTCGTTCTCCGACAGCGTCTCGACCCGCCAGCCCTGGCGCTCGGCGTAGCGCGAATACATGCGGAACAGGTCGCCGGAGAAGATCGCCGCCTCGTCGCCACCGGTGCCGGCACGGATCTCCAGGAACACGTTGCGGCTGTCGTTGGGATCCTTCGGCAGCAGCATGCGCTGCAGGCTGTCGCCGAGGGCGGCGAGGCGGCCGCGCGCTTCGGCGACCTCCTCCTCGGCAAGGTCGCGCAACTCCGGGTCGCTGTCCTTGAGCAACGCCTGGGCGCCCTCGAGATCGGCCTGCACCTTGCGGTAGTCGCGGAACGCCAGGATCACCGGTTCGACCTCGGCGTACTCGCGGGAATAGGCGCGGAAGCGGGTCTGGTCACTGATCACCTCGGCGTCGCCGAGCAGCGCCGTCAGTTCTTCGTAGCGATCGCTGAGGACATCCAGCTTTTTCAGCAGAGAAGCTTTCATGCAGGCATAGGTACCGGTCAGTGGCGCGGCGCGCCCTCGTCGAGGGCGAACAGCTCCTGGGCCAGGGCCAGCGCGTCGATGCGGCCCTCGGCGGACATTTTCTTCATCTGCACGCTGGGCGCGTGCAGCAGTTTGTTGGTCAGGCCGCGGGCCAACTGGGCCATCACCTCGGCCGGGTCGGCACCGTTGGCCAGTTGCCGCTGGGCCTTGCCCAGTTCTTCATCGCGCAGGCGCTCGGCCTGCTGCCGATAGGCGCGCAGCACGTCCACCGCAGCCAGTTCGCGCAGGCGCTGCATGAACTCGGCGACGCCGCTGCCGACCAGTTCCTCGGCGGCCTGGGCAGCGCCCTGGCGGCTCTTGAGATTCTCCGCCACTACTTCGTGGAGGTCGTCGACGCTATAGAGGTAGACGTCGTCCAGTTCGCCGACTTCCGGCTCGATGTCGCGCGGCACGGCGATGTCGACCATGAACATCGGCTTGTGCTTGCGCTGCTTCAGCGCGCGCTCCACGGCGCCCTTGCCGAGGATCGGCAACTGGCTAGCAGTGGAGCTGATGACGATATCGCTGTTGGCCAACTCCTCGGGTATCTCCGAAAGCAGCACCGCATGGGCGCCGAACTGCTCGGCGAGCAGGCTGGCGCGCTCCAGGGTGCGGTTGGCCACCACGATGCGCTTCACGCCTTGCTCGAACAGGTGGCGCGCGACCAGGGTGATGGTCTCGCCGGCGCCGATCAGCAGCGCCTGGCTGCGGTGCAGGTCGCTGAAGATCTGCTTGGCCAGGCTCACCGCGGCGAACGCCACGGACACCGGGTTCTCGCCGATGGCGGTATCGGTGCGGACGGTCTTCGCCGTACTGAAGGTGGCCTGGAACAGGCGGCCTAGCAGCGGACCGACGGTGCCGGCCTCGCGCGCGACGGCGTAGGCCGACTTCATCTGGCCGAGGATCTGCGGCTCGCCGAGGACCATCGAGTCGAGGCCGGAGGCCACGCGCATCATGTGGCGCACCGCGTCTTCGTCCTGGTGCACATAGGCGCAGGCGCGCAACTCGTCGAGAGTCAGGCGATGGTAGTCCGCCAGCCAGGCGAGCACGTCGTCCGCGGTCGGATGGTCGATCTCCAGGTAGAGTTCGCTCCGGTTGCAGGTCGACAGGATGGCCGCCTCGCGGCTGGTGGTCAGGCGGCAGAGCTGCTGCAGCGCCTCGACCATCTGTTCCGGAGTGAAAGCCACGCGCTCGCGGACAGCCACCGAGGCGGTCTTGTGATTGATGCCGAGGGCAATGAAGGCCATGCAGGATCGCTGAGCTAATCGGGGAAACGCGCAATTCTCCTACTTCGCCAAGGGCAGGACAACCATTGCCGATGTATTGACCCCATAGACAGCTTCGTCGACGCCCGTCCCGGCCCCCTTGGGCTTGCCGGACGGCTTATGTCATGATGGCGCCACCCTCGCAGGTTCAAGGCCGGCTTTCTTCCTCTATGAACAAATCCCTTGCGCTGCTGACCGTCACGCTGCTGCTCGGCGGCTGCCAGTCACTTATCCACAAGACTCCCGATGGCACCCCGCCGGTGGAAGACACCGCGGTCGAGACCAAGGCCAAGCCGGAAAAGTACGGCTCCTTCAGCGAGGACAGCCTGTATTCGCTGCTGGTGGCCGAACTGGCCGGGCAGCGCAACCGCTTCGACATCGCCCTGAGCAACTATGTGGTGCAGGCGCAGAAAACCCGCGACCCCGGGGTTTCCGAGCGCGCCTTCCGCATCGCCGAATACCTCGGCGCCGACCAGGAAGCCCTCGACACCTCCCTGCTCTGGGCGCGCAGCGCGCCGGACAACCTCGATGCCCAACGCGCCGCCGCGATCCAGTTGGCCCGCGCCGGGCGCTACGAGGAGTCCATGGTGTACATGGAGAAGGTCCTCAACGGCCAGGGCGACACGCACTTCGACTTCCTCGCCCTGTCTGCCGCGGAGACCGACCCGGATACCCGCACCGGCCTGCTGCAGAGCTTCGACCACCTGTTGAAGAAATACCCGAACAACGGCCAGTTGCTGTTCGGCAAGGCCCTGCTGCTGCAACAGGACGGCCGCCCGGACGAAGCCCTGACCCTGCTCGAGGACAACTCCGCAAGCCGCCACGAAGTCGCCCCGCTGCTGCTCCGCTCGCGCCTGTTGCAGAGCATGAAGCGCAGCGACGAGGCCCTGCCGCTGCTCAAGGCCGGGATCAAGGAACACCCGGACGACAAGCGCGTGCGCCTCGCCTACGCGCGCCTGCTGGTGGAGCAGAACCGCCTGGACGACGCCAAGGCCGAGTTCGCCGGACTGGTCCAGCAATTCCCCGACGACGACGACCTGCGTTTCTCCCTGGCGCTGGTCTGCCTGGAAGCCCAGGCCTGGGACGAAGCCAGGATCTACCTGGAAGAACTGGTCGAGCGCGACAGCCACGTCGACGCCGCCCACTTCAACCTCGGCCGCCTCGCCGAGGAACAGAAGGACACCGCGCGCGCCCTCGACGAGTACGCCCAGGTCGGCCCGGGCAATGACTTCCTCCCGGCGCAACTGCGCCAGACCGACGTCCTGCTCAAGGCCGGTCGCGTCGACGAAGCCGCCCAGCGCCTGGACAAGGCGCGCAGCGAGCAACCCGACTACGCCATCCAGCTGTACCTGATCGAAGCCGAGGCGCTGTCCAACAACGACCAGCAGGAAAAGGCCTGGCAGGCCATCCAGGAGGGTCTGAAGCAGTACCCGGAGGACCTCAACCTGCTCTACACCCGCTCGATGCTGGCGGAGAAGCGTAACGACCTGGCGCAGATGGAAAAGGACCTGCGCTTCGTCATCGCCCGCGAGCCGGACAACGCCATGGCCCTCAACGCCCTCGGCTACACCCTGGCCGACCGCACTACCCGCTACACCGAGGCGCGCGAGCTGATCCTCAAGGCGCACAAGCTGAACCCGGACGACCCGGCGATCCTCGACAGCATGGGCTGGATCAACTATCGCCAGGGCAAGCTGGCGGACGCCGAGCGCTACCTGCGCCAGGCGCTGCAGCGCTACCCCGACCACGAGGTCGCCGCGCACCTGGGCGAAGTCCTCTGGGCCCAGGGGCGCCAAGACGACGCCCGAGCCATCTGGCGCGAATACCTCGACAAGCAGCCCGACAGCGACGTGCTGCGCCGCACCATCAAGCGCCTGACCGGCGCCGAGACTCCTTGAAACCATGCGTCTACGTCTTTTCCTCGCCGCCTCCGCGCTGGCCCTGCTCAGCGGCTGCGCCGGCCTGACCTCCCACGAAGCCCTGGAAGGCCAGGGCGATGCGCAGACCTGGAAAACCCACAAGCAGCAACTCAGCGAGCTGGATGCCTGGCAGATCGACGGCAAGGTCGGCATCCGCGCCCCGCGCGACTCCGGCAGCGGCACCCTGTTCTGGCTGCAGCGCCAGGGCTACTACGACATCCGCCTGTCCGGCCCGCTCGGCCGCGGCGCAGCACGCCTGACCGGGCGTGAAGGCGCGGTGAGCCTGGAAGTCGCCGGGCAGGGCCGCTACCAGGCGGAGTCCCCGGAAGCCCTGCTGGAAGAACAACTAGGCTGGCGCCTGCCGGTCTCGCACCTGCTCTGGTGGGTACGCGGCCTCCCGGCGCCGGACAGCAAGAGCCGCCTGACCCTCGACGCCGACAGTCGCCTGGCGCGCCTGGAACAGGACGGCTGGCAGATCGAATACACCCGCTACGCCGAACAGAACGGCTACTGGCTACCCGAGCGCCTGAAGCTGCACGGCCAGGACCTCGACGTCACCCTGGTGATCAAGGACTGGCAGCCGCGCCAGCTCGGCCGCTGACATGAGCGTGCGCCTCAGCCTGCCAGCCCCGGCCAAGCTCAATCTGTTCCTGCATATCCTAGGCCGCCGCGACGATGGCTATCACGAGTTGCAGACCCTGTTCCAATTCCTCGACCACGGCGACGAGCTGCATTTCGAAGCCCGCCAGGACGACCAGGTACGCCTGCACACGGAAATCGCCGGGGTGCCGCACGACAGCAACCTGATCGTGCGCGCCGCGCGCGGGCTGCAGGAAGCCTCCGGCAGCCCGCAAGGCGTCGACATCTGGCTGGACAAGCGCTTGCCCATGGGGGGCGGCATCGGCGGCGGCAGCTCCGACGCCGCCACGACGCTCCTGGCCTTGAACCATCTCTGGCAACTCGGCTGGGACGAGGACCGCATCGCCGCCCTGGGCCTGCGCCTGGGCGCCGACGTGCCGGTCTTCACCCGCGGACGCGCGGCTTTCGCCGAGGGCGTGGGCGAAAAGCTCACCCCGGTGGACATCCCGGAGCCCTGGTATCTCGTCTTGGTTCCGCAAGTACTTGTCAGCACAGCAGAAATTTTTTCAGATCCACTGTTGACACGCGATTCTCCCGCCATTAAAGTGCGCACCGTTCTCGAGGGGGACAGCCGAAACGACTGTCAGCCGGTAGTCGAGAGGCGTTACCCAGAAGTTCGTAACGCTTTGATCTTGCTAAACAAATTTGTTTCAGCTAGATTAACCGGCACTGGAGGTTGTGTGTTTGGGAGCTTCCCAAACAAAGCTGAAGCTGATAAAGTCTCGGCCCTTCTTCCAGACCACCTTCAGAGGTTCGTCGCCAAAGGAAGCAACGTCTCGATGTTGCACCGGAAGCTGGAAACTCTGGTCTGAGAAAGGAATGCCGAAACGGCATTCGAGCAATACCACAGGGGCGTCGCCAAGCGGTAAGGCAGCAGGTTTTGATCCTGCCATGCGTTGGTTCGAATCCAGCCGCCCCTGCCATTTTCCTCTTCTGTATTTCATCCGGATCCCTTCGGTCGACACAGGTACCTGTAGCGTGTCCAAGATGATGGTCTTCACGGGGAACGCTAACCCCGATCTTGCACGACGCGTCGTGCGTCAGCTGCACATTCCTCTTGGCGATGTTTCAGTTGGCAAATTCTCCGATGGCGAAATCAGCGTCGAAATCAACGAAAACGTCCGCGGCAAGGACGTATTCCTGATTCAGCCGACCTGCGCGCCGACCAACGACAACCTGATGGAACTGGTGGTGATGGCCGATGCCTTCCGCCGCTCCTCGGCCACTCGTATCACCGCTGTCATCCCCTACTTCGGCTATGCCCGCCAGGATCGCCGTCCGCGCTCCGCCCGCGTGGCCATCAGCGCCAAGGTAGTGGCCGACATGCTGACCGTCGTCGGGGTCAACCGTGTCCTCACGGTCGACCTGCACGCGGATCAGATCCAGGGCTTCTTCGATATCCCGGTAGACAACATCTACGGTTCCCCCGTGCTGGTGGACGATATCGAAGACCAGCGCTTCGAGAACCTGATGATCGTCTCCCCGGACATCGGCGGCGTGGTGCGCGCGCGCGCCGTGGCCAAGTCCCTGGGCGTGGACCTTGCGATCATCGACAAGCGTCGTCCCAAGGCCAACCAGTCCGAAGTGATGCACATCATCGGTGACGTCGAAGGCCGTACCTGCGTACTGGTAGACGACATGGTCGATACCGCCGGCACCCTCGGTCACGCCGCCAAGGCACTGAAAGAGCACGGCGCCGCCAAGGTCATCGCCTACTGCACCCACCCGGTGCTGTCCGGCCGTGCCATCGAGAACATCGAGAAATCCGTACTGGACGAGCTGGTGGTGACCAACACCATCCCGCTGTCCGCCGCTGCCCAGGCCTGTGGCCGCATCCGCCAGCTGGACATCGCTCCGGTCGTTGCGGAAGCCATGCGCCGGATCAGCAACGAAGAATCGATCAGCGCGATGTTCCGCTGAGGCCCAGCCTCGGCGAACGCGCCTGAACGAAAACGCCCCGCTCCGGCGGGGCCTTTGAAATCGCCCGAACGCTGGTCGCAAGCGTTCGGGCGCATTGTTATTTTTGGAGATACACAATGGTCGACTTTATTCTGAATGCCCAAGTGCGTTCCGATCTGGGGAAAGGTGCGAGCCGCCGCCTGCGTCGTAACGCCGGTCTGGTTCCTGCTGTCGTTTACGGCGGCGACAAAGAGCCCCAGTCCGTAACCCTGGAACTGCGCGAAATCGCCAAGCTCCTGGAAAACGAGGCTGCCTTCAGCCACGTGATCGCCCTGAACGTTGGCGGCGCCAAGGAAACCGTACTGATCAAGGCCCTGCAGCGCCATCCGGCGAAAGGCTTCGTGATGCACGCCGACTTCCTGCGCGTGGTCGCCGACCACAAGCTGACCGCCCACGTACCGCTGCACTTCATCAACGAAGAAGTAGCCGTTGGCGTCAAGCAATCCGGTGGCGAGATCTCCCACACCATCTCCGAAGTCGAAGTTTCCTGCCTGCCGAAAGACCTGCCGGAATTCATCGAAGTCGACATGGCCAAGGTCGAGCTGGGCCAGATCGTTCACCTGTCGGACCTCAAGGCTCCGAAAGGCGTCGAGCTGGTACAACTGGCCCACGGCAACGACCTGGCCGTTGCCAACATCCACGCTTCCCGCGTGGTGAAGGAAGAAGGTAGCGAAGAAGGCGCCGCCGAGTAATTCATTACTCGATCGCCTTTTTATAGAGAGGGGCTCCCGTCGTGACTGCCGTACAACTGATCGTTGGCCTGGGAAACCCGGGTCCTGAATACGACCAGACCCGGCATAACGCGGGGGCCCTTTTCGTTGAGCGCCTGGCGCATGCCCAGGGCGTCAGCCTCGTGGCTGACCGCAAGTATTTCGGCCTGGTCGGCAAGTTCAGCCACCAGGGCAAGGACGTTCGTCTGTTGATCCCGACTACCTACATGAACCGCAGCGGCCAGTCCGTGGCGGCGCTGGCGGGATTCTTCCGGATCGCCCCGGACGCCATCCTGGTGGCCCACGACGAACTCGACATGCCCCCTGGCGTCGCCAAGCTCAAGACCGGCGGTGGACACGGCGGGCACAACGGGTTGCGCGATATCATCGCCCAGCTCGGCAATCAGAATTCTTTCCATCGCCTGCGGCTTGGCATCGGCCATCCGGGGCACAGCAGCCTGGTTTCCGGTTACGTGCTCGGCCGCGCCCCGCGCAGCGAGCAGGAACTGCTCGACACCAGCATCGACTTCGCCCTCGGCGTGCTGCCGGAAATGCTCGCCGGGGACTGGACCCGGGCGATGCAGAAGCTGCACAGCCAGAAGGCCTGAACCACTTTTCTAGCGCCTGTCTGAGCGCGAGGGACATAGCATGGGATTCAACTGCGGCATCGTCGGCCTGCCCAACGTCGGCAAGTCCACCCTGTTCAACGCCCTGACCAAATCCGGTATCGCGGCGGAAAACTTCCCGTTCTGCACCATCGAGCCGAACAGCGGCATCGTGCCGATGCCCGACGCGCGCCTGAACGCCCTGGCCGAGATCGTCAAGCCCGAGCGCGTACTGCCGACCACCATGGAATTCGTCGACATCGCCGGCCTGGTGGCGGGTGCCTCCAAGGGTGAGGGTCTGGGCAACAAGTTCCTCGCCAACATCCGCGAGACCGACGCCATCGCCCACGTGGTGCGCTGCTTCGAAGACGACAACGTGATCCACGTGTCCAACAGCGTCGACCCCAAGCGCGACATCGAGATCATCGACCTCGAACTGATCTTCGCCGACCTCGACAGCTGCGAGAAGCAACTGCAGAAAGTCGCCCGCAACGCCAAGGGCGGCGACAAGGAAGCCCTGGCCCAGAAGGCCCTGCTGGAAAAGCTCATCCCCCACTTCACCGAGGGCAAGCCGGCGCGTTCGCTGCTGAAGAACCTCGGTGACGAGGAGAAGCGCCTGGTACGCAGCTTCCACCTGCTGACCAGCAAGCCAGTGATGTACATCGCCAACGTCGCCGAGGACGGCTTCGAGAACAACCCGCACCTGGATGTGGTAAAGGCCATCGCCGAGGAAGAAGGCGCGGTGGTGGTGCCGGTGTGCAACAAGATCGAAGCCGAGATCGCCGAGCTGGAAGACGGCGAAGAGAAGGACATGTTCCTCGAGTCCCTCGGTCTCGAGGAACCCGGCCTGAACCGTGTGATCCGTGCCGGCTACGGCCTGCTCAACCTGCAGACCTACTTCACCGCCGGGGTGAAGGAAGTCCGCGCCTGGACCGTCCGCGTCGGCGCCACCGCCCCGCAGGCCGCCGGCGTGATCCACACCGACTTCGAGAAAGGCTTCATCCGCGCCGAAGTGGTCGCCTACGACGACTTCATCCAGTTCAAGGGCGAACAGGGCGCCAAGGAAGCCGGTAAATGGCGCCTGGAAGGCAAGGACTACATCGTCAAGGACGGCGACGTGATGCATTTCCGCTTCAACGTGTAATCCCCTTCCCGTCCCAGGAAAGCCCCGGCCAAGCGCCGGGGCTTTTCGTTCCTGCCCCTCCCCATCGCCCTCTCTCCGGCGATCCGACCCCTTCCGTCTAAACGATTGAAAGATCAGAAAATTATCTAGGCCCAGGGGTTGACAGCCCCGCCCGAGATACGGAAAATGCGCGCCACTCGGCTACATAGCTCAGTCGGTTAGAGCGCAGCATTCATAATGCTGATGTCCCAGGTTCAAGTCCCGGTGTAGCCACCATATTTTTCAAGGGGTTAGCGCAAGCTAACCCCTTTTCTTTTGCCTGTGGTGACTACAAAGTGACTACAGCTTGTCCACCTCGACACCTTTACCCTTGAGTTCATGGCGCAACGCCAGTAGCTGAAGCCTAGAAAGCTCAAGCTGATTCTCGGCGATCTGATCAGCGACTTTCTGTTGCTTGCGTATCCAGAACGCAAAGCCAATGAAGCCTCCCACAGTACCAATCAGTACCAGAGCGACAGAAAACTTAACGAGCGCCTTTCGGTTTTCTACTGCGATTTCAATCCTTCTTTCCAACATCTCCTTTCTAGCGACCTGTCCAGCATTTGGCTTTTCTAAGCTTTGCAGTGAAGCAAGCTCGCCCCAGTTCTCGTAAACCACCGCATTTGAGCTCTCGCTGGCATAGAAGGTTAGATAAAAAGCCCCGATAAGAATGGTCATAGAGAAGAGCGCGACAAACTTGTACAGGCTATCCGTGGGAAGCGGGATTTTGTTTTCCATGCAAAACCTCGAACGTTTTATGTCCGTGAAGTATGCCCGGATTCGATCAAGAAAGCGGTTGATCATGGTCTGAAAGATACCCGCACTGTGTAAGGGGAGAGAGTCGAAGTGCCGACTCCAAATGTTCCGGCGACAGATGCGCATACCGCATAGTCATGGTGATCGAGGAGTGACCGAGGATCCGCTGTAGGGCCAGGATGTCCCCTCCTCCCATCATGTAGTGGCTGGCGAAGGTATGGCGGAGAATGTGGGTCATCTGGCCCGGCGTCTGGAACCCGCAACGTTGATAGGCGCAGCGGAACGCGGCGCGGCAAGACATGAACAGGCGGCCAGATCCAGGCATGCCCACCTTGAATATCAACCTCTCCAACTCGTCCGGGATCGGCACTGATCGGCTCTGCCGATTCTTGGTCCGGTGATAGTGCACCTTGCCGCCATGCACAGCGCCCCGTGTCAGGCTTTCCGCCTCTTCCCAGCGGGCTCCCGTGGCGAGACACAACAGCGCGACCGGATAGGTATGGTTGTTCATGCTGGCCTTGCACTCTTCCAGCAGTCGAGCGACCTGATCCAGGGACAGAAACGTCAGTTCGACCTGATCCGTCTTGATTTGCCGGACCTTGCCCAGCGGGTTTTCCTTGTGCCAGGAGCCCAGGCGAATCAGTTCAGAGAAGACCGCCGACAAGTAGCGTTGCTCGTGATTGACCGTCTCAGGCTTCACCTCGGTCAAGCGACGTTGCCGGTAGCGTGCCCACGCCAACGAATCGAACTCGAACGCCAGAGGGTTCCCTAGCCGCTTCGCCAGCGCCTCACAGCGCGCCAAGCGTTGCTTGCCATCCTTCAAGGTGCAGCCGTGGAGGTCATACCAAACCTTCACCAGATCGGAGAGACGGTCATCCAGCGGTCGGCCCGTCTCGCCCTTCACGGCGAAAAAATCCTGCTCATAGCGAATCGCGGCAGACTTGGTGGCGAAGCCTTTCTTGCGAATCCTGCGCCCGGAACGACCATTCTCATAGAAGTCAGCCGTCCACGTCTTGCCGTCCTTGCGTACCGTCATATCGCATATCCCTTGCGCAGATAGCGATCACACATGAGCTTGTGGATATGCCTTTCCAGATCGCGACGAGTCCAACCCTT
>NZ_KV813494.1:0-467 GCF_001813645.1 Pseudomonas sp. HMSC063H08 | reverse complement strand
CGAGTCCAACCCTTGGCGAGATAGTGGTCTTCAATAACGTGCCAGAACTCCAATTTGCGGGCGGACTCAATCGCCTTTTTTGCCGGGACACGCTCCCGCGCGATCAGGCTCACGAACTGGCCGAGAAACATCTCGCAGTTACGCCCGCTAAAGCCCTTGGCGGTCTTGTAATAGCGCCGATACTCGGTGCGCTCGATCAGCGGATCGCACTCGACCTGGACGCGGGCGTCCTGGCTGATCAGGCTCCAGAAGGCGTCATACATGCCCTCCCGGGAGAGCACACGGAATGCCTCGCAGGCATAGTTCCACAGCCCCTGTAGATGCGGGCAAAGGCCCTCATAGGTGCGGCAGCCAATGACCTCCCCCGAGGCCATACGCGAGCCTTCGGAGAATTGCTGGACGATGGAGTGGTGATAGCGAAACTCGATCCGCCACACCGTTTCCAGGGGGTTATAGGCCGGGTCGCC